>NZ_CAWQUW010000074.1:0-235348 GCF_963898195.1 Vibrio sp. L3-7
CCTATAACAACATGAGGCCGCACCTTAGTCTCAGAATGAAAACTCCAAATGAGGTGCATGAAAAAAGCCAACAGCTGACGCTGTTGACTTATTAGAAATACTGTCAACGTATTTTAGGACGAGACATTAAAATTCGGCTTCAATTGTTTGATTAATACATTCACATTAGATAACAATGACTTACACATTAACACTAGCCTTCACCAGCAAACAACTAATGTACGTCCCTCAATGATTCAATCCGTTCACCCAATTCAGGATGAGAACTGAGCCATGTGGGTAGTTCAGCATGTCCATCAGAACCTTTTCCTAACAATTCAAACATCTCAATCATAGCTTGATTAGAACCATGCAGCTCGATCATCAAATAGGAAGCAAATGAATCCGCTTCTCGCTCTGCATCTTGTGATTGACCATTATTTGCAACAAACACACCAAGACCAGTAAGGTTATCAATGATCCCAGAGCTTTCACCTGTCAAAGCCGCTACAGTTACTGACAACAAACTTGATCGAACCAATACCTTCATTACATGCTGGTGCTGAACATGTCCTAATTCATGTAACAAGATACTGTCTAATTGCTCTTCCGTTGTAGTCAATCTAACGAGATCATCTAATACGATGATTGTCCCAGCACTCAGCGCAAAAGCATTGGCGCCAAGCTCTGAAGAACGAAAAACCAACTGTACATCGCCTTCAATACTCATTTTTTGCAACTGCCTTTCAAAGCGCTGTCGAATGTGGCGCTGTCGTTCTTCCGACAGAGTGGAGCTCTCAAAGAACTGTTCATCTAAAGACTCTAAAACCTGATTTTCAACCAGCCTAGGCACCGAATCAGGTAGATAAGTGACTATTTGATGAGTTAACCACGGGATCCCATGAGTGAACATAGAAATAGTAAGTAACACGAGAACAACACTACTAACTAAGATAGCCGTGATGTTCTTCTCTAATTTACCTAAGAAATTATGTTTACCTCTGTCTCTCAAATAGGCGTCCAGCTCATCACTTTCCTCCGAGATAAATTGCCATCCATCTGGGAATTTGAGCTTTGTTGGAGCGGATCCAACGCCTCGCATAATTTCAACACGTTCAAAATATGCAGAAACAATAGAGCCATCCACACTCAGGAGTAGTTTATCAGGGTTAGAGATATCTAAAATGGCCTCGCAGCGTTCAGAACTACGAGGCGGGTGTGCAACACCAGAGATCATTTAGCCAATACCAAGATCAACATTAAACGCTTGAGCTATTTCATCAGAAATAGCCGATTCCACATCAGACGGTTGGTCGTTTGCTACTAGTAAATCTAAGTTACCTTGAACATACGTATTCTCCGACAAGTAGTTCATCGTTCTTACCATCACCCATGGTCTAGCTAACCCGAGGGTAATCACTTGAAGTAAGAAGTTAGTTAATACTAAAAACATGTAGCTTTTTATCGTTAATGTCGAAGCGAAACTTAACGTTGAATCGGCCTCATTTTCTTTTCCTTCAAGCACTAATTCAGAAAAGGTGTAATTTCTAATTTTTACTTGAATGTAAGCAGCAATCGCAATACTCATAACAATGAAAGCAAAGTAATAAGCAACCATCATTGAAGTCAAACTTCCGTTGTTAGCGATTTCGGATAACGACTCAGGGTTGCTGATCATGTTGAAGCCAACGGCACTGAAGAGAGCCAAGACGGCAACAATAGAGACAACCAGCCATGCAATCATACTGGTTAAGTATACTTTGAAATAAAAGCCATCTTGGTAATCAGCTTTAAACTGACGATCGCCATAGCGATAGCCATTAGAAAAATAATTGGCGATACCGGCAAGTAGCCAGGATTGTAAATAAACATAAGAAGGTATGGATATTAAAATGGCGATGCCACCAGCAATCATGTTCATTTGCATCGTAAATATTATTGCCATGATTGCCGTAAATACGCCGACACCCACAACAAGACCACGCCCAAGAATTGCCCAGTAGGCTCCGGAAACAGTACCATGGAAAGAGAAGTGAACATTTCGAAAGCTTGTCATTGCAGAATCAAAACGAGCATTACTGCGAGATAACAATGGTAACAATGCAAAAAATACCAGTAATAAAACCAATGCAACCTGAGGAGCAAATTGATTACTGATTCCCCAAGCGACTACACAAATCAACGCAATGATTCGCCCTTTCAATATTTGCATGGGCTTACCATGATATTCAAAGCTATCACTACCAATAAATGTATTCCCATAAAAGTAACGTTTATTTCGAACTTTCGCCCAAGCCGAATAAATACCGAGCGTGATCACGGATAGTAGAATGTTAACAATCCATATTCCAAAATACTCTTTCCCTTTTCCACTAAAGAGAACCTTAGTTTCCAACGCTTTGTTTTCCATTTTAACTCCATCTGACGTTTATCATTAAACCATGCGCATCTTGGTGCGCATTGAGAGGTTGCACGCTATAGAAACACGCCGTGCTAATCAATAACCTGAATGGATAAATCAAAGGGAGTTATCATAGTTTTTGCAAATGATAACAAGGAGTTGAATAAGCCTTACTAAGATATTTATCACTATACAGTTACATTCAACCAGAGATTATTTTACCCCTAGAATCCTTTGATAGGTTTCATCTATCGAATTAATTTCTACAACCCATTTTAACTAATGATAATAATTCTCAATAATAGACCTATCGAAACAACACAACGATTGAGTAATTATCATGAAAAAGACACTAACCTTTGCCGCATTACATTTTACTATCGCATTTAGTGTCGCTTACGTACTAACAGGCAACATCTTAATTGGCAGCTTAATTGCCATGATTGAGCCCTCTGTGAATACTGTGGCCTTCTATTTTCATGAAAAGGCTTGGGCTCAAGTTCCAGCGCTTAAAGCTCGTCAGTGGATGACTAAATTAAAAACAGCAAGCTTCGCTACTATCCACTTTAGTGTTGCCTTTACCGTTGTCTACTTATTGACTGACGATGCCTTTGTTGGTGGTGTGATGGCAACGTTAGAACCCGCTTTGAATACCGTGGCTTACTACTTCCATGAGAAAGTTTGGCTACGAAAAGCAGAAAGCCAAACAACACAGCCACAGTTTTGTTTGCACCAACACGCTTAACCTAGAGAGTTTATTGTTGACATAGTTGCGGCGCGCAATTAAATTATAGTTGTATATCGCAACCATATTGAGAGGCAACATGACTTCAGCACAACTTAGAGAATTATCACGTCAGCTCGTTCGACAGCTTGGAATGCTCGACAAAGATTGTGGTGATATTGCCCTACCTCCGATTCAAGCGCATACGCTTATCGAACTAGAGCAGCAGCCATTAACCGTGAATCAATTAGCGGATAAGCTCAATATTGATAAGTCCAACGCCAGTAGAGCAGTCAACAATCTAGCGAAGAACTCGTTAATTCAAACCTCGCCACACCCCAACGATAAGCGCAGTGTTGTTGCTTCAGTTACAGAACAAGGGATAAACACTCTTACCCAACTTCACAGTCAACAGAATCAGTTTTATGACTCGGTACTTGAGCGTTTAACGGAAGCGGAAACTCAACAAGTTTCGGGGGGAATTAAGCACTACCTTAAAGCACTGCAACAAAGCCACGCTTCAAGCGGTGTGGTGGTTCGCCCCCTGCAACAGCAAGACAACACCGTAGTGGCCAATGTAATTCGCCAAGTCTCTTATGAGAATGGGTTAACTGAAGATAAAGGTTATGGTGTAGCAGATCCCACCTTAGAAGACATGTTCAGCGTTTATAACAATGAAAGATCTCAGTATTGGGTAATTGAACTTGATGGAAAGGTTGTCGGTGGTGGTGGATTCGCACCATTAGCAGGTATGCCAGAGGTCTGTGAACTGCAAAAGATGTACTTCTTGCCAGAAACCAGAGGCAAAGGCTTAGCGAAGAGGTTGGTTAATATGTCGATGGAGAAAGCTAAGGAACTGGGTTATCAACATATGTATCTAGAAACGACCGAATGCCTTAATGCCGCAGTTAAACTTTACGAAAAATTGGGCTTTAAACACCTTGATTCAGCTTGGGGAGAAACAGGCCATGACGCTTGTGAGGTTGTCATGGCCAAAACGCTATAATGTTTTTTTGAAATAGGGTTAGCGTCGGCAGTTCATCAGATGACAAGCAAGTGAGCGAATTGATTCCTTACGTAACGGGCTAATTACATAACCGCTAACTACGCAAAAAATTACTGACGCAAGAAGCTGGATTCAAGGCGACAAAAGAGCTCTCTTCCTGCCCATCAAGTACCACTTCTAACGAGTATAAATGTTTAGGGTTAGGATTCTCAATATCAAAAATGATCGGTGCCTCAACCTGGAAAACAACACCCGTATGTTCTGCTCGCACATCTATCGGCATCACCAATGTCATACCATTAAACTTGATTGATGCCGATATTAGCCCCGGCTTTAGCGTTTGATAGATAACATCCACTTTGAACTCACAACCACCACCGTAATGCCAGATCTGCTCTGTCACAACTTGCTCAAGCTTGACGTGACGAACGAACTGCAGATATGGCGCTTGCCAGATTCCGATACGAGAATCCGATTTAGCGACAGTCGGTGAAGAGGCTGACTCATCCATATCCTCTTCAAGCAACAGGCTCTCCTCTTCTTCAAGGAAAAGGATCTCAAAACGGTTGCGACCAGACTGCATGTAAGGTCGAATATCTTTACGGTATTCGACTTGGCTACCATCACAATCAAACACAGCCACACCATTGAGTCGCACTTCCGCAAAGTAATCAACACCTGCCATTACTAACTCAACAAACGGGCACGCCAACATCGCATCATCCACTTCGATGTCATGCATCAGGTGCCACTCTTGCTCTGCGATTTCACTTTCACTCAAGCTATCAGGAAGCTTTGAACTTAACGGAGCCGGAAAGGTAATGTCATCTTGTGGAATAGAGAGATCCGTTAATGGCGATATTTGCCAAAGACCATCGAGAGGTAATCGCATAGCATTCCTTGAGCTAGATCAATTTTGACCGCATTATAATGAATGAATGCATATAAAGACATTTATTTTTCTGAGGATAAAAAAATGCCAGCTCAAGGCTGGCATTCTTTAAAACTGGGAAGAAATTACTCTTCGTCTTCATCATCTTCGTCTGGGTAGATAGCATCTTCACCTTCGTAGTAAGTGCCCCAACCGTCGTAGATAATGTCAAACTTCTCTGCAAGATTTACAAGCTTCTCAACTTGCTCATCAATAGCTTCTGCATTCAGAGTACACTGCATCGTTGCATCACAACAAAGTAGCTTGTTGCCATCTTCGTCTTCTGTCTCTTCAGCTTCAAGCACTTCAAAGCCCATTTTGAATGCTTCAACAACGGCTTTCTCAAGTACTGCGAAATCTTCAGCAAAAAGGTGATGCTCGATATCGTATAGAGCTTCAGGATCGCTACCATCTTCGATTAGTGCTTCAATGATGTCGCGAGTCTCTCCTTTTTGAAATTCAATTAATTCCGCTACTGATAGATATTCATCTTCGTGAGACATGTGTCTGCTCCAGAGTGTTGACTATGAAAAGATCAAATTTGATTGCCACGAAATATGGCATGGATCGCCTAGAAAAGCCACCTAGATCAGGTATAGAAGAGTAAGTTTATCGCTAGATAACAGAGGGGATATCAATTAAAAAGTGAAATCAAAATCACAGAAACAAATTTTCAACATATTATTAACTAACGTGTGTTTTAGCATTTCATTTTTATTGTTACTTTTCGCCTTACTTCTCTAAAACTGAGTGGTTAGTCATATCAAATGCATACTGACGATCACTTCATTGGTGCATAAGATCTCATTTTAGAATGGATAATTGCATAAATTTTGAATGAAAAATCATGTTCACCAAGCAAAATGGATTATCGAGTTACTGAAATTTGAGCATAGAACCGCAAAAAGTTTGTTCTAGCATTGAGTCTTTCAATTGGATTTTAATATCACTAATTTTTAATTAATTAGCATTAAAAACCAATAATTGAGAAATAACACAACCTTTACACAATTTTCAAAACTTGCATATTACGAACAAGCTTGTCATAAATAGACGCTGGATTAATAGTAAGGATGCAAAATGAGTAAGCTGTACGTTGGCTCCGAAGTCGGTCAATTAAGACGAGTTCTCCTAAATCGACCTGAAAGGGCACTCACCCACCTCACCCCTTCTAACTGTCATGAGTTACTCTTTGATGATGTACTTGCAGTAGAAGCCGCAGGTGAAGAACACGATGCCTTTGCGACGACACTTCGTAACCAAGACGTTGAAGTGTTATTACTGCATGACCTACTGGTTGAGACATTAACGGTTACTCAAGCTCGTGAGTGGTTACTCAATACTCAAATCTCTGATTTCCGTTATGGCCCAACGTTTGCTCGTGACTTGAGAGAATACCTTGCTCAAATGGATAATGAGCATTTAGCAAGCATCCTACTTGGTGGTTTAGCCTACTCTGAACTTCCTATTCAATCTTCCTCAATGTTACCGAAGATGCATCGCCCGCTCGATTTCGTTATCGAGCCACTGCCCAACCACCTATTTACTCGCGACACCTCGTGCTGGGTTTATGGCGGCGTCTCTCTTAACCCTATGATGATGCCTGCACGTCAACGAGAAACGAATCACTTGCGTGCAATATACCGCTGGCACCCTGTATTCGCAGGCCAAGATTTCATCAAATATTTCGGTGATGAAGATCTTCACTATGACAATGCGAATATTGAAGGTGGCGATGTACTGGTTATCGGTAAAGGCGCTGTTCTTATCGGTATTTCAGAGCGCACTAAACCGCAAGGTGTAGAAAACCTAGCGGCGAGTTTATTTAAGTCAGGTCAAGCTACAGAAGTGATTGCTATTGATTTACCAAAGCACCGCTCTTGTATGCACCTAGATACAGTAATGACACATATGGATATTGATACCTTCTCTGTCTATCCAGAAATCGTTCGTAAGGACTTAGACACCTGGCGCTTAACGCCGAAAGAAAATGGCGAAATGCGAGTAGAGAAAGCGGACAACTACCTTTCAGCGATTGAAGGCGCACTAGGGCTAGATCAACTGAAGATCATAACCACTGGTGGTGACAATTACGAAGCAGAACGTGAACAGTGGAATGACGCTAACAACGTACTGACGGTGAAGCCGGGAACGGTTATCGGTTATGAGCGTAATGTTTACACCAACGAAAAATACGACAAAGCCGGTATCGAAGTGCTGACGATTCCAGGCAACGAACTAGGTCGTGGTCGCGGTGGTGCTCGCTGTATGAGCTGCCCTATCGAAAGAGACGGTATCTAAGCTACAAAACTCAATAAAGCCGAACACACTAACTTATCTAGGCCAGTACCATTGTACTGGCTTTTTTTATTAAATTAATAAAATAAATATTCACAAATACAGCATCTTTATGTTTAACTGAGTTCTTCATTGATTCTATATACGCAAGGAGCGAGAGATGGCCTTTAATCTTCGCAATCGTAACTTTCTAAAACTTCTCGACTTTACTCCTAAAGAGATTCAGTTTTTACTCGACCTGTCTGCCGACCTTAAAAAAGCTAAGTATGCAGGTACAGAGCAGAAAAAGCTTAGCGGTAAAAACATCGCTTTGATCTTTGAAAAAGCATCAACTCGAACTCGATGTGCCTTTGAGGTAGCTGCTTTTGATCAAGGCGCTCAAGTCTCTTATTTAGGCCCTTCTGGTTCTCAGATTGGTCAGAAAGAATCAATGAAAGATACGGCGCGTGTATTAGGTCGTATGTACGATGGCATTGAATACCGAGGGTTTGGCCAACGCATTGTCGAAGACCTAGGCGCTTATGCCGGTGTACCGGTTTGGAATGGCCTAACCGATGAGTTCCATCCAACCCAGATCTTGGCTGACTTCCTTACTATGATCGAACATGGTCGCGGTAAACATCTGCATCAAATCAGTTTTGCTTATCTAGGAGATGCACGTAACAACATGGGTAATTCTCTGTTAGTGGGTGCGGCGAAAATGGGCATGGATATTCGCCTTGTCGCGCCAAAAGCATTTTGGCCAAAAGAGCAGCTTGTCGAAGAGTGCCAAGCTATCGCGCACAGCACAGGAGCAAAAATCACGCTGACTGAAAACGTTGCCGAAGGTGTTAAAGATTGTGATTTCCTTTATACCGACGTTTGGGTTTCTATGGGCGAAGCACCGGAAGCTTGGGACGAACGTGTTGCAGTCATGACACCTTACCAAGTGAATATGGATGTCATTAAACTCACAGGTAACCCTCAAGTGAAGTTCATGCATTGCCTACCCGCTTTCCACAACAATGAAACCGTGATCGGCCAACAAGTCGCAGACAAATATGGCATGAACGGTTTGGAAGTGTCTGATGAAGTGTTTGAGTCGGACTACTCAATTGTGTTTGATGAAGCTGAGAATCGCATGCACACCATCAAAGCGGTAATGGTTGCGACCTTAGGTCAATAACGAAGAATCAAACATAAACAAAAGCTTGATGTAATCGCTTGCGCTCACAAATTGAAAGCGTATAATTCTCGGCAATTTGTCTGAGAGTAGTGAAAATGACGCCAAGCAATGTTGTGATAAAACATAATAAAATTGTGAAAACACCTAATATTGCTCGTAAGCTAAGATGCTTACCAGGTCGTCTATTCTGCTTTTCAGCACTTTTTTAAAGCCTCCCATTATGGGGGGCTTTTTTATGGCCAATACATTATTGTGGGGAAGAAGATCATGGCGAATTCGCTCTATCAAAAGCACATCATCTCAATTCCAGAGCTTTCTCGTGAAGAGCTAGAATTGATTGTTCAAACGGCAGGTCAACTAAAAGCTGAGCCAAACCCAGAGCTCATCAAGAATAAAGTTGTTGCAAGCTGCTTCTTCGAACCTTCAACGCGAACTCGTCTCTCTTTTGAAACTGCTATTCAGCGCATCGGTGGTGATGTGATTGGTTTCGACAGCGGTGGTAACACTTCACTGGCAAAGAAAGGCGAAACGTTGGCAGATTCAGTACAGGTTATCTCTTCATACGTTGATGCTTACGTAATGCGTCACCCTCAAGAAGGTGCAGCGCGTCTGGCTTCTGAGTTCTCTAACGGTGTACCTGTTATTAACGCGGGCGACGGCGCAAACCAACACCCAACTCAAACACTGTTAGACCTATTCTCTATCGCTGAAACACAAGGCCGCTTAGACAATCTCAATGTTGCATTCGTTGGCGACCTTAAGTATGGCCGAACGGTTCACTCTCTAACTCAAGCACTAGCTAAATTCGACAACATCTGTTTCTACTTCGTTGCTCCAGAAGCACTGGCGATGCCTGACTACATTTGTGAAGAGCTTGATGAAGCAGGCATCAAATATCAACTGTTCACTGACATGGAAGATGTGATTCCTGAGCTGGATGTTTTGTACATGACTCGAGTTCAGAAAGAACGTTTTGATGAATCGGAATACGCGCACATCAAATCAGCGTACATCTTGACGGCTCCGATGCTGGAGAATGCACGTGATAACCTAAAGGTTCTACATCCTCTGCCTCGCGTTGACGAAATTACAATTGATGTCGATAAAACGCCTTACGCTTACTACTTCCAGCAAGCAGAGAACGGTGTTTACGCGCGTGAAGCATTGCTAGCCCTTGTTCTTAACGAAACGCTGTAGAGGAGAGATATCATGTCTAAAGAGACTCAATTAAAAGTTGAAGCAATCAAAAACGGAACGGTTATCGACCATATCCCAGCAAACATTGGGATTAAGGTATTAAAACTGTTCGACATGCATAACTCTAATCAACGAGTTACGATTGGCCTAAACCTGCCGTCCTCAGCTTTAGGTGGTAAAGATCTACTTAAGATTGAGAATGTGTTTATCACAGAAGAACAAGCGAACAAGCTGGCACTGTATGCGCCTCACGCGACCGTTAATCAAATCGAAGATTACGAAGTGGTTAAGAAGTTGGCGTTGGAACTTCCAGAGCAAATCAACGATGTGTTTGAATGTCCAAACACCAACTGCATTACTCACAACGAGCCCGTTGAAAGCAGCTTTAAAATTTTTGAAAAGAAAGAAAGTATTCGACTGAAGTGTAAGTATTGCGAAAAAGTATTCTCTCGCGAAATTGTGACTGAAAGATAACGCCATACGGCAACACCATTTGAATGAAAAAACTATCAAATACCTCGCTTGTGCGGGGTATTTTGCTCTTTACCTATCCAAAGTTTGTAGGCACACTGAAAATTGCTTTTTATCTAATAACTGATGGAATAAACCAATGACTAAAGTACTTCACACAGAATCTGCTCCAGCTGCAATCGGCCCATACGTACAAGGTGTTGACCTTGGCAATATGGTACTGACTTCTGGTCAAATCCCAGTAAATCCAGCAACTGGTGAAGTATCTGCTGATATCGCAGAGCAAGCTCGCCAATCTCTAGACAACGTTCAAGCAGTTGTTGAAGCTTCTGGCCTGACTGTAAAAGACATCGTGAAACTAACGGTATTCGTTAAAGATCTAAACGACTTCGGCACAGTAAACGAAGTTTACGGTAAGTTCTTTGATGAGCACGGCGTTGCAAACTACCCTGCACGTTCATGTGTTGAAGTAGCTCGTCTACCAAAAGATGTTGGTATCGAGATCGAAGCTATTGCGGTTCGCAAATAGGTTTTAGGCTCTAGAATAAACAAACGGCTTCGAGTAAATGGCGGAGTGCTGAACGTTTATCAGATATAAAAAAGGTTGCCCATTTGGCAACCTTTTTTATTGTTCGTTGTTTTGCTTAAATTATTTCTTATTAAGCTCAACCACTTCTTTGTCTAATTCTTCAAGCTTAGCGGCCATTTGCTCACGGGCTTGGTTAGCGAGTTGACGAACATTAGACTTGTCGTAACCTTCAGTGCTAATTGGTGGCAACATTTCAACAATCACATGACCATTGTTCCAACGGTTCAGCTTCACGCCACCCGTAGAGCTGCATACGATTGGGATAACCGGTAAACCAGCACCAATTGCCGCATGGAAAGCACCCGTTTTAAATGGCAACAGACCACGGCCACGAGAACGAGTCCCCTCAGGGAACATCCATACTGAGACATCGCTCTCTTTTAAGCTAGTCACTACCTGATCAATCGTACCTACTGCTTTACTGCGGTTAGCACGATCAATGAGGATGTTACCTGTCAACCAGTAAAGCTGACCAAAAAGAGGCATCCACACTAGGCTTTTCTTACCAACAGTCACTACCTTAGGTGTCACCGCTGATGAAATCGTGAATAGATCCCAGCTATTTTGATGGTTCGCAACATAAACATGTTGACCACGAGAGTAGGCATCTTCCGGGATACGAAGCTCTAACTTCATTCCGAATATTTTCGACATGCGACCGAAATAGCGGCCAAAGGTAAATACGTGTTTCGGGTTACGTGGACTAAGTAGACAGTAACCACACCCAAATACAAACATAAGAATCGCAAATATCGCCAATGCGAAAATACGTAATACTGCTATCATTTTGTTCCTCACCAACCACAAAGCTCATTCATCTATTCCCATTAAAATAGGCGATAGATTCACTTGCGGTAAATACAACTATAAAAAAGCCGAAACCAAGGTTCCGACTTTTATGTTTTCATCTTACTGATTCATGAACTCACTAACCTAAGTTAGCTCGACTCACTAAATCGTGTAATGTTTGCGCCTAAAGCTGAAAGCTTATCTTCAATCTTATCGTAACCACGATCGATGTGGTAAATACGGTCAACGATGGTTTCGCCTTGAGCGATACAGCCTGCAATAACAAGACTCGCAGATGCACGAAGGTCCGTTGCCATTACTTGAGCGCCACTCAGTTTTTCCGTTTCACCACAGATAGCCGTGTTACCTTCGATTTCTGCTTTTGCACCCATTCGCTGTAATTCAGGAATGTGCATAAAGCGGTTTTCAAAGATAGTCTCAGTGATAACACCACTGCCCTTCGCCATCATATTAAGCAAGGTAAACTGCGCTTGCATGTCCGTTGGGAAACCCGGGTGAGGTGCAGTTACGATTTTCACCGCTTTCAACTCACGATCTGTCATATCAAGACTGATCCAGTCTTCGCCAGTTTCAACTTTCGCACCCGCTTCTTCAAGCTTCGCTAAAGCAGCTTCAAGAAGATGAGCGTTAGTATTACGACAAGTTACCTTACCGCCAGAAACAGCAGCAGCAACAAGGAAAGTACCGGTTTCAATGCGGTCAGCAACCACAGAGTGTTGACCACCACCAAGACGTTCGACGCCTTCGATAGTAATCGTGTCTGTACCTGCGCCAGAAATTTTAGCACCTAGCTTGTTTAAGAATTCAGCCGTATCAACAATTTCAGGCTCGCGCGCTGAGTTGTCTAATACTGTTGTGCCTTCTGCTAGCGTTGCTGCACACATGATAGTAATGGTGGCACCCACACTTACTTTATCCATCACGATGTGCGCGCCTTTCAGACGACCATCAACACTTGCCTTCACATAACCATCTTCCAATACAATGGTTGCACCTAGCTGTTCTAGGCCATGGATATGTAAATCGACAGGTCGAGCACCAATTGCACAACCACCAGGAAGTGACACTTGGCCTTCACCAAAACGAGCAACTAGAGGACCTAAAGCCCAGATAGAAGCACGCATTGTTTTCACTAAATCATACGGTGCGCAGAACTCGTTGATTTCGCGGCCATCAACGTGAACACTACCATTACGCGATACTTTTGCGCCTAAACGCTTAAGCAGTTCCATCGTAGTATCGATGTCACGTAGGTGAGGAACATTACTTACTTCAACTGGCTCTTCAGCAAGAATTGAAGCAAATAAGATAGGTAGCGCTGCATTTTTTGCGCCTGAGATCGTCACTTCACCGCTTAGCGGTTTGTCCGATCCAATAACTCGAAACTTTTCCATCATAAACCTTAAAGTGACATCAGTTTCTTATCACGTTCCCACTCTTCCGGCGTGAAAGCCTTAATAGAAAGAGCATGGATATCATTGCGTTGAATGTATTCCACTAGTGGGCCGTAGATTAGTTGCTGCTTCTTAACTCGACTCATGCCGTCAAAGCATTCATCAACCGCAACAACTTCGTAATGACTGCCTTCACCCTTCACGATAATTTCCTGAAGGTTCAGTGCCTCTGCTAATAATTCTTGTACTTTTGTGCTGTCCACAAATAGCTCCTGCCTAATTTTTTATGTGTTCTGCCATCATTGGCTGGATATTGCTCAATTGGAACAACGTTCGTAATTGTTCTGGCACGAAACTGAGCATTATATGACAGTTTTGATTTTTTGCATGCTCTAATAAGTGAATTAGCATCACCATTCCTGCTGAATCGACTCTATTTATATGGCTAAGGTCAATTTCAGCGCTCGATTCCGTCGTTTGCCACTTTTCTAATATACGCCAGATTGCAGGGACGCTATCTCGGTCTATATCCCCGAGAAGTTGATACTCTTTAGAGCTTAGTTCTTGCCATTGAGAGTGGCTCATTATTTACTACTCTCAAAACGAATAGGTTGTGTAGCGAGTCTCTCTAGTTCATCAGCAACAGTCAAGATACCTTCTTGACGAATCTTAGTATTCCACTCTGATTGCTTGCTTGATAGTAGACTAATACCTTCAGCAACCATATCAA
This sequence comes from Vibrio sp. L3-7, assembly GCF_963898195.1. Lineage (NCBI taxonomy): Bacteria > Pseudomonadati > Pseudomonadota > Gammaproteobacteria > Vibrionales > Vibrionaceae > Vibrio > Vibrio sp. L3-7. The sequence goes on from NZ_CAWQUW010000074.1 coordinate 13,696, forward strand.
AGGCCTTCCATTCGCCAGATTTCTTATCTTTGCGCAGCTTAAACTCAAGTTTAATATTTGGTCTTGGTGTATCAATAATATCAACTTTGATACTGGTGATACGGCTATCCGGTTTGACCTTTTGCTCAGGGCCAAATTGAATAGTCTGATCAGTATATTGAGTCAACACTTGAGCGTAAGAAGAAACGAGATATTTACGGAATGCATCGATAAATACACGCACGTCTTTTCTGTCCGCGCCCTTTAAGTTTGGCCCTAGAAGCTTAAGTGCCGCATATTGAGCATTTACATAAGGCATCAACTCTTCTTCCACGATGACCTTCAACAACTCCGGATCTTCTTGGATATTGTTTTGTTCACTCTTTAAACGGTCAAAGGCAACTTCAGCAACCTGAGTCATCATCTGATAAGGCTGAGTACGATCGATAGTTTCTGCTGAAAAAGCTTGAGTCGACATCAGTAAAACAACCGCTGTCATGAACCATCGTTTCAATATCAGACTAGTCTCCAACATGCTCTTGGCCTTTAACATGAGATTAATCTTTAACATGAGACTACTCCTTAGCTTCTTTATCATCAGAGCCGCCAACGCTATACAATACTTGGCCGATCAAATCTTCTAGCACTAGTGCTGATTTGGTGTCTTCAATCGAGTCACCATCAACCAACATCTCTTCATCGTCAAAAATGAACCCTGGAACCAAACTGATGTACTGCTCACCGATTAAGCCTGACGTTAAGATTTGAGCACTAGAGGTATCAGGAAATTGTGAGTACTTCGCATCAATAGACAGTTTAACAACAGGTAAGTAACTTTCCGTATCAAGCTGAATGCTCTGAACTCGGCCAACAACCACGCCACCAACCTTCACCGGTGAGCGAACTTTCAAGCTACCAATGTTGTCGAACGTCGCTTTTAAGTTGTAAGTATGGTTTGAACCTAAGCCTTTTACGTCAGCGACTTGAAAGATCATGATTAAGATTGCGCAAATTCCGGCAATAACAAAGGTGCCGACCCATAATTCTAATTTTCGAGTTTGTTGCATGATTAATTCCCAAACATCAATGCGGTAAGAACAAAATCTAGCCCTAGTACCGCTAGAGAAGAGTGCACAACTGTGCGTGTGGTTGCCTGACTAATACCTTCAGAGGTCGGTACTGCATCATAGCCATTAAAAAGTGCGATCCAAGTTACGGTGATAGCGAAAACCATGCATTTGATCATGCTGTTACCAATGTCTCGACCAAGCTCAACTGAAGACTGCATTGCAGACCAAAAGCTACCGTGGTCAATGCCCTTCCAATCAACACCAACTAACTGACCACCCCAAATCCCTACCGCCATAAAGATCATAGCAAGTAGAGGCATTGAGATAAGCCCCGCCCAAAGACGTGGCGCAATAATGCGTTTAAGAGGGTCTACCGCCATCATCTCCAGACTAGAAATCTGTTCGGTTGCTTTCATTAAGCCGATCTCAGCAGTCAAAGCTGAACCAGCCCGTCCGGCAAATAACAGTGCAGTGACCACAGGGCCCAACTCACGTAACAATGAAAGTGCGACCATTTGACCAAGGTTGCCTTCAGCTCCGTAGTCGATTAATACGACATAACCCTGCAAGCTAAGCACCATGCCAATAAATAGACCCGAAACCAAAATAATAGCCAATGACTGAACGCCAACGCTATAGAGTTGTTTTACTAATAAGGGGAAGTTTTTTAGTTTCGGAATACCAAACAGAGCCCCAAACAACATCAGGCTTGCTCGACCAACTGACTCGCAGATCGCAAGTGTACGTTTACCGACACCCGCAATAGTTTTGGCTATCATATTAGAACAAATCCTCTTCTAAACTTTTCGCAGGAAACCTAAATGGTACAGGGCCATCCGCGTCGCCTTGTAAAAATTGTTGTACTCGCGGATCACTATTGTTGTACAACTCATCAGGCGAACCTGATGCAATGATCTTCCCATCTGCAAGTAAGTAAACCCAATCAGCAATGCTCATCACTTCAGGGACATCATGCGATACGACAATCGAGGTTAAGCCCAAAGCTTGACTGAGGTTTCGGATGAGTTCAACCAAGACGCCCATGGTAATTGGATCTTGGCCAACAAAAGGTTCGTCGTACATTATCAGTTCCGGGTCTAACGCTATCGCACGAGCCAACGCAGCTCGTCTCGCCATACCACCAGACAGTTCGCTTGGCATTAATTCTGCTGCCCCTCGTAAACCGACCGCTTCAAGCTTGAGTAATACGATAGTACGGATGAATTTTTCATTCAGTTCGGTGTGTTCTCGCAACGGAAATGCCACATTATCAAACACATTGAGATCCGTAAAAAGTGCACCCGATTGGAAAAGCATGCTCATTTTTTTACGTGCTTGATAGAGCTTTCGACGTGATAATGCGGGGATATTGTCCCCATCAAACCAAACTTCACCGCTATCTGGCGGTAATTGCCCGCCAATCAGGCGCAGCAACGTCGTTTTACCGATCCCTGATGGCCCCATGATTGCGGTTATTTTTCCTTGAGGTACTTCTAAACTGATGTCATCAAAGATAACTCGTTCACCTCGAGAGAAACTTAGGTTCTTAACTTTTACAAGCTCAGTATTCAACATGATCTTGTTGTTTCCTTGCTCTAAAAAACGCCAATTATGGCTGCAATAATAATGAGTCTACTTTAGAATTAAAAGCACTGTTCAATTAATTATAAAAAACAGAAAACAATGGCAGGGATTTGAAAGCATTAAGAAATTCCTCATTTAGCTACATTTCTTTACTACTAACTGGGAATTAATTTGTCGAGTGACTTCCCTTTTATCTAGCAACAAGTCAAAATTAGCGGTTAATTCTCCGTTTTTTATTAATTTTTAGGAATCATCATGCTTGAAGCGATTGCGTTTCTCATTATCGGTCTAGGTTTTTTGGTGTGGAGTGCAGATAAACTGGTCTATGGTGCCGCTGCTCTTGCTCGCAACTTCGGTATCTCACCACTAGTTATCGGTATGACGATTCTAGCAATGGGCTCTTCGGCCCCAGAAATGATGGTTTCAGCAACAGCCGCGCTTGACGGAAAAACAGATACAGCTGTAGGTAACGTTCTCGGTTCAAACATCGCCAACATCGCACTGATCTTAGGTATTACAGCGCTTATCAAACCGCTATCAATTAGCTCTGGCGTGATTCGCCGTGAACTACCATTAATGATAGGTGTCACTCTATTAGCAGGCGCACTGTTATGGGATAACCACTTAGGCTTTTATGAAGGCGTGTTGTTATTTGTTCTTTTTGCCGCTTTCTTGTTTGCCATGCTGCAAATCAGCCGCAGTGAGAAAAAGAACGGTGACGCCTTCCTTGAGGACCAAGAATCTGAAGTTCCAGAGGGCGTAAGCAACCCTAAAGCAGCAATGTGGGTGGTGGTTGGTCTAATTATCTTGCCCATAGCTGCCAATGTGTTGGTTGATAACGCGGTTGTTATCGCGAAGTTCTTTGGCATGAGCGACCTTGTAATTGGTTTAACTATCATTGCCGTTGGCACCAGCCTACCTGAACTTGCAGCATCACTTGCAGGCGTAATGAAGGGCGAAGACGACATGGCCGTGGGTAATATCATCGGTTCAAACGTATTCAACATTCTTGCTGTTATGGGTATTCCGGGCATCTTAAACCCTTCAATCTTAAGTGAGTTTGCTATGGGGCGAGACTTCTGGGTAATGCTCGGTGTGTCACTTTTACTTGTGGTAATGGCGTTAGGAAAATCTCGTAGTGTCAATCGAATTGAAGGCAGCGTCTTAATTGTGACGTTCGTGGCCTACCAAAGTTATTTACTAATGAACATGTCGGCTTAATTTTTTGATTTAACTTCTCGTACTTGGAGTATTTGATGTCTCAGCCATTTGATTATCGCAGTGTTGCAAAACAAGTTTTGGAAACCGAAGTTGCAGGTCTCACCCAATTAGACCAATATTTTAATGATGACTTTTGCAAAGCTTGCGACCTTATCCTGAACAACAAAGGAAAAGTGGTTGTGATGGGCATGGGTAAATCTGGTCATATTGGCAACAAAATAGCGGCCACGCTGGCAAGTACAGGTACATCCGCTTTCTTTGTGCACCCGGGTGAAGCGGCACATGGCGATTTAGGTATGATCGAGCCTGGCGATATTGTTATTGCAATATCTAACTCTGGCGAGTCAGGAGAAATCCTCAGCCTATTCCCTGTGTTAAAGCGTTTAAGCATCAAGATTATCAGCATGACAGGCAAACCAGCATCGAACATGGCAACCTTGTCTGATATCCATTTACAAATTTCAGTACCAGAGGAAGCTTGCCCATTAGGCTTAGCTCCAACAACGAGTACTACAGCGACCTTAGTCATGGGCGATGCATTAGCTGTTGCACTGTTACAGGCGAGAGGCTTTACGGCTCAAGACTTCGCACTGTCACACCCAGGTGGCGCTTTAGGTCGTCAACTGTTGCTGAAACTTGACGACATCATGCACACAGGAGAAGCTCTTCCTGTCGTAGCACCGGACGCGCTAGTAAGAGATGCTCTACTCGAGATATCTCAGAAAGGCTTGGGAATGACAGCGATCGTGAATAACGATGGTCAAATGGCTGGTATTTTTACCGATGGTGATTTACGCCGCATCTTAGACAAACGCGTCGATATCCATAGCACTCAGATCGGCGACGTGATGACGCTTAATCCTACGGTAGCAGAGCCAAACATGCTTGCGGTTGAAGGTCTTAATTTGATGCAAGCGAAAAGCATTAATGGTCTGATGTTGTGCCATGAAGGTAAATTAGTCGGAGCTTTAAACATGCATGACTTACTGAAAGCAGGAGTAATGTAATGACGCAGACAGTTGAAACGTTATACGGCACTGTAGATTCGGACGTATTTGCAATAGCAAAAGAGATCAAACTGCTAATTTGCGATGTCGATGGCGTATTCTCAGATGGTCGCATCTACATGGGCAACAACGGTGAAGAGTTAAAAACCTTTCATACACGTGATGGTTACGGCATCAAATCATTGATGAATGCCGGTATTGAAATCGCAATCATCACTGGTCGTAAATCTCAAATTGTTGAAAACCGAATGACCGCCCTTGGTATTAAACTTATTTACCAAGGCCAAGATGATAAAGTAAAAGCATATTATGATATTTGCGATAAGCTTTCTGTTGATCCTGAAAATACGGGTTACATCGGCGACGATCTGATTGACTGGCCGGTGATGGAAAAAGTGGGCTTAAAAGTATGTGTCGCAGATGGACACCCATTGCTAGCTCAGCGAGCGAATTACGTGACAACCATTAACGGTGGCTATGGTGCTGTACGTGAAGTCTGTGACCTTATTCTGCAAGCAAGAAATGAACTCGACGTGCATAAAGGTTTAAGCATATGAGTTTTACTCGTATTATCTATTTAATACTCATATTTATTGCTTCTTGGTCAACTTATTACTTGTTCGACAAAGAGCAAACATCAATGATACAAGTGGCTCCAAATTTGGAGCTACCCGCTTTTAGCGGCAAGAGTTTGAACAACATTAGTTATGACCAAACTGGTATTCGTAGCTATCAAGTTGAATCGACTTATTTAGAACACTACTCAGTGGTTGGCGATACGCACTTTCAAAACCCGGTTCTTTCGGTATTCCGTGAAGGACACACGATTGAATGGCAAGTCACCGCTGATCGCGCGATTATGGATGAGGATCAAGTTGTCACTTTTTATGACAACGTTGTGGCAAAGAATCTGTTGCCAGAAGCCAGTTTCGATACCATGACCACAGATAAAATGGTTGTTGAGCTGACTAGCCGAGATTTTTATTCAGAGACTCCGGTCCATATGATCGGTACATTTTTTGAAACTGAGGGGCAAGCAATGAAAGGTAACTTCGGTACCAACAATGCAACTCTCTTTAATTCTGTTCAAGGTAGATATGAAACTCTTACACCTTAGTTTATTCGCTTTGACTCTTGCGGCACCTAGTGTCTATGCCCTGTCTTCGGACAGCGAGCAGCCTGTCTACATCGACTCAGACAGCCAGCAATTGGATATGAAAAGTAACCAAGTGACTTTCCTTGGTGATGTAAACCTTAAGCAAGGTAGCATCAATATCAATGCCGATAAGGTCATTGTTACCCGAAATGCCGTCAACGGTGAGATTGAAGAAATTCAAGGCTACGGTAAGCCTGCAACCTTCTCTCAACTAACTGATGATGGGAAAACACTTTATGGCGAAGCTGACGATTTACATTATCAGCTTATTGCTGACAAATTGATCATGACCAAAAATGCAATGCTCTCTCAAGATGGCAGCATCATCCGTGGCTCTAAAATCACTTACCAAATAGCTTCTCAGAAACTGGTTGCCGATAGTGATAGCAGTGAGCGTGTATCAACGGTTTTACAACCAGCGGAAGTGAATAAGTAACCATGGCCGTACTTAAAGCAAAAAATCTAGCAAAAACGTACAGTAAGCGCAAAGTGGTTACCGATGTAAGCTTGCAGGTAGAGTCTGGTCAAATCGTTGGGCTACTTGGACCTAACGGTGCGGGTAAAACCACCTCTTTTTACATGATTGTAGGTCTGGTTGCGCGTGACGAAGGTACTATCAGTATTGACGATCGAGACATCAGTATTTTGCCAATGCACAGTCGCTCACGCCTTGGTATCGGTTACCTCCCTCAGGAAGCTTCGATTTTCCGGAAGTTGTCAGTAGAGAACAACATCATGGCCGTTTTACAAACCCGTGATGAGATGACTAACGAGCAACGCCAAGATAAGCTAGAAGACCTTCTAGAAGAATTCCACATTCAACATATCCGTACCAGTAATGGTATGGCGCTGTCGGGCGGTGAACGTCGTCGTGTTGAGATTGCTCGTGCACTGGCAGCAAACCCTCAGTTCATTCTACTGGATGAACCCTTTGCTGGTGTTGACCCTATCTCGGTTATTGATATCAAAAAAATCATTGTTCACCTGCGTGATCGCGGCTTGGGCGTTTTGATTACCGACCACAACGTTCGTGAAACATTAGACGTGTGTGAAAAAGCTTACATCGTAAGCCAAGGACACCTGATTGCAGAAGGTACTCCTGAAGATGTTCTCAATAACGAACAAGTTAAACAAGTTTATCTAGGCGAACAATTCCGTCTATGATTATATAGAGTATCGAGAGTTCTTAGAATAATAACTAGGTAAGTACCACTGAATGAAACCCTCATTACAACTTAAGCTAGGCCAACAGTTAGCAATGACTCCTCAATTGCAGCAAGCGATACGTTTGTTGCAATTGTCTACATTAGATTTGCAGCAAGAGATTCAAGAAGCACTAGAATCCAACCCACTACTCGATGTCGAAGAAGGCAATGAAGAAACGCCTACATCAGAAGAGAAACCTAGCAGTGAAGAGAAAGAAACAGTTGAAACCGCAGAAGCGGACTTACCTGATAGCTCCGAATTAATCGAAAAATCAGAGATTGGCAACGAACTAGAAATCGACACAACTTGGGAAGATGTCTACAGTGCAAACACCGGAAATACCGGCATTGCAATTGATGATGACATGCCCGTTTATCAGGGTGAAACAACTGAAAGCCTGCACGATTACCTACTTTGGCAACTCGACCTAACACCATTCACTGAAACGGATAGAAGCATAGCTTTTGCGCTGATCGATGCCATTGATGACTATGGGTATCTCACCGTATCTTGTGAAGACATCTTGGAAAACTTCGATAACGAAGAGATCGAGCTTGATGAAATCGAAGCGGTTCGCAAACGCATTCAGCAGTTTGACCCTTTAGGTGTCGGCTCAGTGAATTTACAAGATTGCTTGTTATTACAACTGGCAACCTTCCCCAAAGATACCCCTTGGCTCAATGAAGCTAAGTTAGTACTCACTAGCCATATCAACCAACTAGGCAATCGTGATTACAAACTCGTAATCAAAGAAACCAAATTGAAAGAAGCAGAACTGCGTGAAGTTTTGCAGCTTATTCAACAACTGGATCCTCGCCCGGGCAGCAAAATTACACCGGATGAAACTGAATATGTTGTTCCTGATGTATCGGTCTTCAAAGATCTTGGCAAATGGTTAGTCACCATAAACCCTGACAGCGTGCCTAAGCTAAAGGTAAATCAACAATACGCAGACCTTAGTAATAAAGGTAGCAGCGTAGATAACCAGTTCATTCGCTCAAATTTGCAAGAAGCAAAATGGCTAATTAAGAGCCTAGAAAGCCGAAATGAGACGCTACTCAAAGTTGCGCGATGCATTGTTGAACATCAGCGTGATTTCTTCGAACATGGCGAAGAAGCGATGAAACCAATGGTTCTCAACGATGTTGCATTAGCCGTTGATATGCATGAATCCACAATATCTCGTGTGACGACTCAAAAATTCATGCATACACCACGTGGCATCTTCGAACTCAAATATTTTTTCTCAAGTCATGTCAGTACCGACAATGGCGGTGAGTGTTCATCTACAGCAATTCGCGCGCTCATTAAGAAGCTTGTCGCGGCGGAAAATACCGCGAAACCTCTAAGTGATAGTAAGATTGCTGCTTTACTGGCTGACCAAGGAATTCAGGTAGCTAGACGTACCATAGCGAAATACCGTGAGTCTCTGGGCATTGCCCCATCGAGTCAGCGTAAACGCCTGCTATAAGCTAATTTAGTCACTATTTACTTAGTAGTTATAATCAGGCAACCAACTGAAAAGGAAAGTCTATGCAAATCAATATTCAAGGCCATCACGTTGATCTTACCGATTCAATGCAAGACTATGTTCACACTAAATTCGACAAACTTGAACGCTTTTTTGACCATATCAATAGTATTCAAGTTGTTTTAAAAGTTGAGAAAATTAATCAGATTGCAGAAGCGACCCTTCATATAAATCAAGGCGAAATTCATGCAACAGCAACAGATGAAAGTATGTATGCTGCGATTGATTCATTAGTTGATAAACTCGTCCGTCAACTCAACAAACACAAAGAAAAGCTAAGTAGTCACTAACATGCAATTAAGCGAAGTACTTTCATTGGACTGCACCAAAAGTGCAGTCCAATGCACAAGCAAAAAAAGAGCCCTTGAGCTCATCAGTCAGATCGCAGCTGAAAGCTGTGGTCAAGATTCAACAGAACTGTTTGAGTGCATGTTGAGCCGCGAAAAAATGGGCAGTACAGGTATTGGTAATGGCATAGCTATTCCCCATGCTCGTATGAATGTCAGTGACAAAGCAATTGCTGTGTTACTTCAATGCCAAGATCCAATCGAATTTGATGCGATTGATAACCGTCCTGTCGACCTACTATTTGCTCTGCTTGTTCCAAGTGAACAATGCAAGGAGCATCTAAAAACCCTTTCTTGTATGGCAGAACGACTTAACGACAAACAGACTCTTAAACAGTTGCGTAACGCTCAGAGTGATCAAGAGCTTTACGACATCATGGTTCAAGTACCAACTTGCGAGCAATAACATGCGATTAATCGTTGTTAGTGGCCAATCAGGAGCCGGTAAAAGTGTTGCGCTACGGGTCCTAGAAGACTTGGGATATTACTGTGTCGATAATCTACCAGTAAATCTGCTCAACGACTTCGTCGAATCAGTACGCGAAATCAATCAAAACGTTGCTGTTAGCATTGATATTCGCAACCTACCGAAAGAGCCTCAACTAGTAACAGATACGCTAGAACAGCTTGAGTCTGCCACTGATATAGATGTGAACGTGTTGTTCCTAGATGCAAGCAAGCAGACGCTACTTAAACGCTATAGCGAAACTCGCCGAATCCACCCCTTATCAATTGGCCAAGAAAAGCTATCCCTTGAACAGGCTATCGATTTAGAGAAAAACCTCCTGACGCCTCTCGCTGAGCAAGCTTGTATCGTGATTGATAGCAGTGACTGCAATCTTTACGAGTTGAGTGAGAAAGTTCGCTTTAAAGTCGAGGGTAAAGAGAAGCAAGAGTTGATTATTGTTTTTCAATCTTTCGGTTTTAAGTTTGGTCTACCAAGCGATGCCGACTATGTGTTTGATGTTCGATTTTTGCCAAATCCTCACTGGGAACCCGCTCTGAGACCATTAACCGGTCTCGATGCACCAATCCACTCTTTTTTAGAAAAACACCCAGAAGTTCTTGAACTCAAGCAACAGATCCAAGGCTTTGTTGAACAATGGTTGCCAATGTTAGAGAAGAACAATCGCAGTTACCTGACTGTCGCGATTGGCTGTACTGGCGGCAAGCATAGATCGGTTTATCTGACTCAGAAAATTGGCGAGTATTTCGAACAACTTGGACATCAAGTTCAAATTAGACACGCCTCCCTAGAGAAGCACCAACAGGGCTAACCATGGAATTAACTCGAACTGTACTGATCCAAAATCGTTTGGGTCTTCACGCTAGAGCAGCTGTAAAGCTGGTTGAGCTTGCACAAAGCTTTGATGCCACAATCACTATCCATAGTGAAGAAGATAAAATCGCAACTGCAGACAGCGTTATGGGGCTACTTATGCTGGAGTCAGCACAAGGGCAACATATCAAGATTCAAACAGCAGGCACCGATTCACAGCAGGCTCTTGATGCCGTCTGCCAACTAATTGAAGCCAAGTTTGATGAGGGTGAGTAGCGAAAACGCTTCACTGACCACACCTAAGACTCAAACAACGAACCAATCAATATTAAATCTTAGTTCTACCTAAGTTAATGATTTAAATAAGCCCCAGAATTAAGTTACTATTCCAAGCATTGTTAGAATAATGAGATAGGAGGAAAATATGGCAGAGCAATTAGAATTCGACCAAGCTCACCAAACCCTCCAAGAAGTCAGCGAAGCCCTAGAAAACGGCCGATTTGTTCACGTACGCCGACAACTTCAGGACATGGAACCTGAAGATATTGCACACCTTTTAGAAGCCTCCCCTCGCAAAAGTCGTGATGTACTCTGGCAACTTACCGATCCCGAAGACTACGGTGAAATTCTTGATGAGCTAAACGAAGACGTCAAAGATGCTCTTGTGTCGAAAATGGCGCCTGAGACATTAGCAGAAGCAACCGAAGGCATGGAAACCGATGACGTCGCGTACGTACTTCGAAGTCTGCCCGACGATGTCTCTCGCGAAGTCCTTTCTCAAATGGACTCCGTCGATCGTGCACTAGTTGAAACCGCACTGTCGTACCCTGAAGATTCAGCCGGTGCGATTATGAACACCGACGTAATCACGATTCGTGGTGATGTCGATGTCGATGTTGTGTTGCGTTATCTGCGCATGCGCGGCGAACTTCCGGACGCAACCGATGCTCTGTATGTTATCGACGACGATGAACGCCTCATTGGTAACCTATCGCTCAGCACACTGATTACGACGCAACCCGATGTGGCGGTTTCAGAAGTAATGGAAGATGCAGACGAAGCGATCGCAGTTGAAACCAGTGCCTCTGATATTGCCAGTCTATTTGAACGTCGTAATTGGGTTTCTGCACCAGTCGTTGATAGGAACCAACACCTTGTGGGTCGTATCACGATCGATGATGTGGTTGATGTCATTCGTGAAGATGCCGAGCACTCAATGATGAGTATGGCGGGTATGGACGATGACGAAGATACCTTCGCTCCGGTCGTAAAATCCGCTCGTCGTCGTAGTGTGTGGTTAGGCGCAAATGTTTTGGCAGCACTCGCAGCAGCGTCTGTGTCTAACATGTTTGAGGCGACACTGAATGAGATGGCAGCCATCGCTGTTTTGATGACCATAGTACCGTCCATGGGTGGTGTTGCTGGTAACCAAACCGTCGCCTTGGTAATTCGAGGTTTAGCACTTGGTCACATCGGTGACAGTAACAAACGTGAATTACTGCTCAAAGAAGCCTCTATCGGCTTCCTTAACGGCATCCTATGGGCTGTTATCATTGGTGGTATCGTTGTAGCTTGGAAAGGCAATTGGATACTGGGAGGAATCATCTCAGCGGCGATGATGACCAACTTGCTCGTCGCCGGTATTGCTGGTGTTACTATTCCTGTGATGCTGAAGAAGATGAATATCGACCCTGCCCTCGCTGGTGGTATGGCTCTGACCACAGTAACCGATGTTATTGGCCTATCGGTATTCTTAGGCTTAGCAACCATTCTTATCTAAACCATACTTATCTAGTGTGAATAAACAGATGGCCGATTTTAAGATAGGACGCCGAATACAAAAAGGGAGCCAATGGCTCCCTTTTTTAATGCGTCAGATTTAAATTTCAGATTTAAGTCTCATGTTTAAACTAAAGCCAATTAAGTAAATTACTCACCCGCGACTTTCATCGATTCAAGCAAGATAGAGCCTGTTTGAATTTGTGAACGCGTTTCAACATCGTTACCGACCGCAACAATCTGAGTAAACATGTCTTTTAGATTACCTGCAATAGTCACTTCCGATACTGGGTATTGGATCTCTCCGTTTTCAACCCAGAAACCCGCAGCGCCACGAGAGTAATCGCCAGTAACGGTATTCACGCCTTGCCCCATGACTTCAGTAACAAGGAAACCAGTGCCGAGCTCTTTTAGCATCTGCTCAAAGTTTTGTCCGGTCGAGTTAACGAACCAGTTATGAATACCACCAGCATGGCCTGTTGGTGTCATATCCATTTTACGTGCAGCGTAGCTGGTTAGTAGGTAAGTTGCTAACACACCATCGGTGATGATTTCACAGTCTTGAGTGTAAACACCTTCACTATCAAATGGGCTCGAAGCCAGACCACGTAAGAGGTGTGGACGCTCTGAGATATTGAACCAATCAGGTAGAATTTTCTGACCTAAGTGATCTAACAAGAAAGATGATTTACGGTAAAGGTTACCGCCACTAATCGCCATCACAAGGTGACCAATGAGGCCTGTCGCGACATCGTTAGCGAACATAATTGGGTATTGGCCTGTTGGTAGCTTTCTAGCATCCAAGCGGCTGACAGTCTTTTCTGCAGCTTCTTGACCGACACGTTCAGGTGTCCATAGCTCATCACGGTGACGTGCAACTGTGTAGCTGTAGTCTCGTTCCATTTCACCGTTAGCGCCTTGACCAATCACACAACAGCTCGTGCTATGGCGACTTGAGGCGTAGCTCGCGAGTAAACCGTGACTATTACCATAAACCTTAACGCCATAATGGCTGTCATAGCTTGCGCCATCACTTTGTTTGATCTTGTCGCTATAAGCTAACGCTTGTCTCTCAGCAGCAATCGCAATCTCAGCGGCATAGTCAGGATTTGGTTCATCAGGATGAAAAAGATCCAAATCTGGAATTTCTTTCACCATGTATTCTTTTGCGGCTGGACCTGCAAACGGATCTTCAGAGGTATATTGAGCAATATCCAATGCAGCAGCGACAGTTTGAGCAATCGCCTTTTCACTTAGATCAGATGTGGATGCACTGCCTTTCTTCTGGCCGCGATAAACAGTAATACCTAGTGCACCATCACTATTGAATTCAACGTTTTCCACTTCACACATACGTGTTGAAACACTTAAACCCGTTGACTTAGTAATAGCGACCTCAGCTGCGTCTGCACTCACTGACGCCATATCCAACGCTTTAGCTACTGCGGCTTCTAGCTCAACTCTTTGCTGGGCGACTTGCTGTTTTACATCCATATCTATTCTAATTTTTTAGGTCAATATTACGTAGGATAACAAGAATTTCGCTTTCTCCCCAAGATTCTTGCTAAAATAGGCAATATATTCGTTTGAGATAGTGACATAGGCAGAAAAGATGGCTCGCAAAAACCAAAAAGCCCCATGGGAACCAGAAGAAGAAATCATCTGGGTAAGTAAGACAGAAATGAAAACGGACATGGATGCCCTGCAAAAGCTGGGAGAAGAGCTTGTTGAACTAAAGCCTTCTATTCTTGATAAGTTCCCTTTGTCTGAAGACCTGGCACAAGCGATTAAAGATGCACAACGCTTTAAAAATGAAGCGAAGCGTCGTCAACTTCAATACATTGGCAAAGTAATGCGTAATGTAGATCCTGAGCCGATTCAAGCTGCTTTAGATAAAATACGTAACAAGCACTCACAAGCAACTGTTGAGCTTCATAAGCTTGAGCTACTGCGTGACCGTATTGTTGAAAAAGGTGATGCTGCAATTTCAGACGTTATGGAAACATACCCTGAAGCAGACCGTCAGCGTCTTCGTCAATTAGCTCGCCAAGCTAACAAAGAAAAATCAGCGAATAAGCCAGCGAAGGCTTCTCGCGAAATTTTTCAAATCTTAAAAGAGCTGAAGCAAGACCAGTAATCGGTACTTCGCTTTACTCAATATTGAATAAAAGACCTAGCACATGCTAGGTCTTTTTTTTCGACTTACTCAATATAAAAAGTCCTCAAGACCAATACTCAGTCGTCACTCACCCGCCTTAACAAACGCGCTTAACTCTGATTGAGGGTGTTCGGCCGTCAACACTTCTATTGAATCTTCAACCAACACTTTACCTAACGCGACAAAAACAAATTTATTCGCGATACTTCTAGCATCACCTAAATGGTGGGTCACCATCAAAACAGTAATATTTCGCTCTGCCGCTAATCGCCTCACTAGGTTAAGCATCTCTTCGCGAAGCAAGGGATCAAGCGCAGAAAAAGGCTCATCAAGAAGCCAAATATCATGTGGCTGAACAAAACAGCGGGCTAACGCTACACGTTGACGTTGGCCACCAGATAATTGCTCAGGCAACCTATCTAAATACTCAGCAACCCCAACTTGTGTTGCAGCTTGTTCCACTTCGAGCTTTTGGGCTGCTGTAAGCTTTAACCCTGGATGCAACCCCAAACCAATATTCTCACGCACAGTAAGGTGAGCAAACAGGTTATGTTCTTGGAACAACATTGCCAATGGACGTTGGTATGCCTCTTTACCAATCAGAGATTGACCTGCCACTGAAATCTCACCCGAGGTAGGTTCAATAAATCCAGCTACCAATGCCAGCAATGTTGATTTACCTGCACCGCTTGCTCCCATCAACGCAACAATGTCGCCCTGCTCTGCTTGAAAATCAAAACTAAACAACTCTCGGTGATAGTGGTAGTCCACATCTTTCATCACTAACATCATCGGTTCCTTAACCCTTTAGCATCTAGCTTTGAGTTTCGAGTAAATAAAAATTCAATCAGACTAAAACTACCGACACTCAACAACAGCAGACTGACCGAAACAACGGCTGCTGCTTCCATCTGATAGCTGCCTAGCAACTGGAATAGATACAAAGGTAATGTTCTAAAGTCTTGGCTACCAAATAAGGCAATCGCACTTAAATCTCCCATCGCAAGCATGAAGCTGATTGAGAATGCATGTGCCATAGGTTTGCGTAATGCACGCCACTCCACCAGCCTGAATCGCGTAAAGCCAGTCATCCCTAGACTCGCACAAACATACTGATACTGCTGAGACAGGTGCAACATAGGTTGAGCCAAGGTTTTAATTACGTAAGGCAGCGCCATCAAGCTGTTCACGGCAATCACAATAAAGAAAGCCAAGCTGAACACATCGGTAAATGAACGCAGCAATAAAAAAAGACCAGTACTGATCACTAACCCCGGCGTCACTAAAATAATCGTACCAATCAACTCGATTTTATCAGCTCGAAAATTCTTGTTCTGTAAGCGCCATGCACGACTGGTCAGCAGTATCGCAATACCGATAAAGACAGCGATAACACTGGCCAAAGAAGCCACCCGAACCGAAGTCATTAACGCCGCCCAAAACGGTTCACTGCTGAGTACCGTCAACGCTTGTGAGTTAATGCCACTGAAGATAACCATGGCTAATGGCGGCAATACCAGCATTGAGACTACGATGATCCAAAAGCTATCCCAAGCTTTTGACCACCAGCTATCCTTAACCAAATATTTCTCTTCCGACAGCTGACTGGCTGTCACGGAAATAGGCTTAGACAAACGCTGAATACTCACCGCTAGCACACCACACAATAGCATTTGCCATATTGCGAGTAACGCACCGGCCTGCAGGTCAAAGTCGAATTTAATTGCTTGATAGATGGCCAACTCGATAGTGGTCGACTTTGGGCCTCCACCTAAAGCCATTACAGTAGCAAAGCTGGTAAAACACAACATGAAGACTAAGCCACAAACATGTGGCAGTTGCTGCCTTAAACGCGGCCATTCAACCCATTTAAATTTATTCCAGTGACTCATACCCAAATGAGCACACAGCTTATGTTGCTCGGCAGGCACGGTATCCAAAGCTTGTAAAAGTAAACGGCTAGCATAAGGCAGGTTAAAGAAGATATGTGCGAGCAAAATGCCATTCAAACCATAAATCGAGAATGGCAATTCAATGTCGAAGTTCGCCAAAAATTTAGCTAGCCAACCACTGTTGCCATAAATTGCAAGCAAGCCAAATACACCGACCAGCACTGGCAGAACCAAAGTCGACGCGAACAGCCTTAGCAATAGAGCCCGTCCAAAAAATTGCCTGCGACACAGAGCGTGCGCAATAGGTATAGCAAAGCCAACACTCAGTAAAGTTGAGAGTGTTGCTTGATAAAAACTGAATTTCGTCACATGCCAATAGTAAGGATCGGACCATACTTGGCTGATATCAAGAGAAGGGGCATTGCTAAGCAATGCCCCAACTGCTGAAACCACGAAGGCGGTAATGAGTATCGCAACCCAGATCCCGACCTTAGGTGTTTTCTTTATCATAAATTGATTTTTTACCGTAAATAGTTCGCTCAAAGTATATCGAACGAACCTTTAAATACAGAAAGTTAAAAGCTAGTTTTTAGAAAGCTAATCGTTAGACAATTAAGCTAGAAAGCTAAGTTAGAAAGTAAGTGCACTCTGCCATTCGCGAATCCAAGCCTTACGCTTAGAGGCGATTTCTTCAGGCGTAAAGCTCAGAGCTTTCTGCGGTACCGTTAACTGCTCGAACCCTTTTGGTAGTTCGATGTCAGTCACTGGGTACATCCAGTTGCCCGTTGGCATCGCCGATTGGAACTCGTCACTTAGGATAAACGCCATAAACTCATCAGCCAGTTTTTCGTTCTTACTGCCTTTAACCTTAGCTGCCACTTCGACTTGAGTGTAATGGCCTTCTTCGAAGCTTGCTGCTACGTACTTAGAGTCACTTTCTGCAATGATGTGGTAAGCAGGAGATGTTGTGTAAGACAAGACTAAGTCCGACTCGCCTTCTAAGAACATAGAGTAAGCCTCAGACCAGCCTTTAGTAACCGTAACCGTCTTCTGAGCAAGCTTCTTCCAAGCTGCTGTCGCTTCATCACCGTATACTGACTTCATCCATAGCATCATGCCTTGACCCGGCGTTGATGTACGTGGGTCTTGGTAAATAACCTTGAGGTCGTCACGCTGCTCAACCAGTTCTTTCAAGCTCTTAGGTGGGTTTGCTAGTTTCTCTTTGTTATAGATAAACGCAAAATAGCCAAAGTCATAAGGGACAAAGGTGCTGTCGTTCCAGCCGTTAGGAAGTGTCACTGATGACGTATCAACACTGTGCTCAGTCAATAAACCCGTCGCTTTTGCTTCAGCCATTAGATTGTTATCTAGGCCTAACACGATATCTGCTTTGCTATTACCGCCTTCAAGGCGCAAGCGGTTCAGAATCGACACGCCATCTTCTAGCGCGACAAAGTTCACATCGCAGCCACACTTTTCTTCAAATGCTTTTTCAACGGCAGGACGAGGGCCCCAATCCGCTGCAAAAGAGTCATAGGTATAAACCGTTAGGGTATTGTCTGCAGCAAAGGCAGAAAAAGAGATGGCTGTAGTAACAGCAAGAGTTGTTAATGTGAATTTCACTGGACGCTCTCCATGGTCTGAGCGGCACAGGTTTGAGGGAGGAGAACGGTAGAAGTTGTTCCTAACTCAATTCCTACGCCAGCATTATCTGGTTCAGGTTTACGGGTCCCAAGCACTTGCTTGATCTCAGCTCGCATTCATTATTTGAATGGTTCGCTCCCCGATGAGTGTTCAGAATTGTAATTCGAATTTTAACAATAAGCTATCAAGTTTGGATCAATTACGTTGATCGTAACCCCAACGTGGCACTAAACCTTGCTCGATGCCAAGATGATCCAGAATGCGCGCCACCATAAAATCGACCAGATCTTCAATCGATTTAGGTTGATGATAAAAACCCGGGGCAGCAGGCATAATCGTCACACCCATGGTCGATAGCTTATGCATGTTCTCTAAGTGCAGCGTCGAAAATGGCGTCTCACGAACCACCAACAATAGTTGGCCTCGTTCTTTCATGACCACATCTGCAGCTCGTTCAATCAGATTATCCGATAAGCCATGAGCAATTGAAGCCAAGCTTCCTGCGGAACATGGGCAGACTACCATCTGCTTCGGCGCTGCAGAACCAGAGGCAACCGGCGAGAACCAATCATCTTTGCCACACACAACCAGCTTTTCGGGGTCACACCCAAGGTGTTTAACCAAAGCTTGTTTCGCTGCATCTGGTCCAGCAGGTAACTTGAGTTCATGCTCGGTCGCCAACACCACTCTCGCTGCCGACGATATCAGTAAATAGACCTGATAATCCGCCGCCAAAAGGCATTCAAGTAAACGCAGGCCATAAGGTGCACCTGATGCGCCAGTGAAAGCGAGGGTTATAGCTTTATCGTGTTTTGTCATGTTCTCATTTACTTCAAAATATAAGGTCGTGGATCAGTTAGCCCTTGAGTGCCAACGCATCCAACAATTTCTGGTGAATACCACCAAAGCCACCATTACTCATTACTAAGATTTGGTCGCCCGCTTGTGCCTCTGAGACAATTTTAGCAACGAATGCATCCATGTCATCACTTAAGTGCGCGGGTTGATGGCACGCATCGGCAACATCTTGTACAGACCAATCAATGTTATCCGGTTGGAATAAGTAGGTAGAATCCGCCTGCTTGAGCGAATCAGCCAAGGTTTCTTTGTGCACACCGCGCTTCATGGTGGCAGAACGAGGCTCTAAAACGGCAATGATTTTGTTCGTATCGACCTTATTACGTAGGCCGCCCAGCGTAAGTTCAATCGCCGTTGGGTGATGTGCAAAATCGTCATAGACAGAAACACCGCCCACCTCACCTTTAAACTCTAAGCGACGCTTGGTATTAATGAAAGTTGCCAGTGATTCACATCCTAAGTCGGGTGTCACACCAACATGTCTTGCCGCCGCAATCGCCATCAAGGCATTACTTACGTTATGATCGCCAACCAAATCCCAGTCTACGGTTCCAACACATTCGTCTTGGAAATAGACCTCAAATTTGGAGCCATCTTTAACCAGTTTCTTAGCATCCCAATCGCCAAGTTCGCCGCTCGATTCAGTCTCACTCCAACATCCACGAGTTAGAACATCTTCAATCGCCCTATCTTGCTTCGGTGAGAAAATACGACCATTACTTGGCACAGTGCGAACCAAATGATGAAACTGTCGCTTGATTGCTTCAAGATCATCAAAGATATCTGCATGATCGAATTCGAGATTGTTCATCACTAACGTTCTTGGGTGGTAGTGAACAAACTTAGAGCGCTTATCAAAGAATGCACTGTCGTATTCGTCGGCTTCAACCACGAAGAACATGCTTTCACCAAGGCGAGCAGAGATACCAAAGTTACCAAGCACACCACCGACAAGGAAGCCCGGAGCGTAACCGCAGTCTTCAAGGATCCAAGCCAGCATGCTCGATGTTGTTGTCTTGCCATGCGTTCCCGATACCGCCAGAACCCAACGGTCATGCAGTAAGAACTCTTGTAACCACTGCGGCCCTGATGTGTATCTAAGATTGTTATCCAATACATACTCAACACATGGGTTACCACGGCTCATCGCATTGCCAATGACCACTAAGTCAGGTCTTGGTTCTAATTGGCTAGGGTCGAACCCTTCAATAATCTCAATCCCCTGAGACTCCAACAAAGTGCTCATTGGAGGATAAACATTCGCGTCACTACCCGTAACCTTGTGGCCTAATTGACGAGCCAATACCGCAGCACCACCCATGAAGGTGCCACAAATCCCTAAGATATGAATATGCATATATTGCTTCCAAACGCTTGGCTAAATGAGCCATGTCTAAATCAAATTACTTGCACTCATTATCATTAAATGGCGATTAAAAGCGAGTCACAATGCAAAACAAATTTAGTCGACATAGTAAGTGAGATCTGTGTCGCTTAGTTCATTACCATTAAAAAGATCTAAGCCGTAGAATTTAGGTAAGCGTCTAGATGAATAAAGCCCACACAAGAGGCAAATTCTACGGTGCTCAAATCCCCCCCTAATATTCAGAGAAGTTTAAGGAAATAACATGTCTGAGATGCGCACCCTTGGTGAGTTCATTGTTGCAAAACAAAATGACTTTCCCCATGCAAGTGGTGATCTATCATCCCTTTTGTCATCAATTCGTCTTGCTGCGAAAATTGTTAACCGTGAAATCAACAAAGCAGGTCTTGTCGACATTACTGGCGCTGTTGGTACAGACAACGTTCAAGGTGAAGAGCAACAAAAGCTAGACCTTTACGCAAACGACAAATTTAAAGCGGCTCTAGAAGCTCGTGACCAAGTTTGTGGCGTTGCAAGTGAAGAAGAAGACGAAGCGGTTGCCTTCAATAAAGAGCTCAACAAAAACGCAAAATACGTTGTTCTGATGGATCCATTAGATGGTTCTTCAAACATCGATGTGAATGTATCGGTTGGTACAATTTTCTCTATCTACCGTCGAGTATCACCGATTGGCACTCCGCCAACACAAGAAGATTTCCTACAACCTGGACACAAGCAAGTCGCTGCGGGTTACGTAATTTACGGTTCTTCAACCATGCTTGTTTACACAACAGGTGCTGGCGTAAATGGCTTCACCTACGACCCATCGCTGGGTACCTTCTGTCTATCTCATGAAAACATGATGATCCCTGATGAAGGCAAGATTTACTCGATCAACGAAGGTAACTACTTCCGTTTCCCAACGGGTGTTAAAAAGTACATCAAGTACTGCCAAGAAGATGAGCCGAGTGATAACCGTCCTTACACCTCTCGTTACATTGGTTCTCTAGTATCAGACTTCCACCGTAACCTGCTGAAAGGCGGTATCTACTTATACCCAAGCACACAAAGTCACCCTCAAGGAAAACTGCGTCTGTTGTACGAGTGCAACCCAATAGCTTTCCTTATGGAACAGGCTGGTGGTATCGCATCAGACGGTGTTCAACGTATCATGGATATCAAGCCAACTGAGTTGCATCAACGTGTACCTTTCTTTGTTGGAACGACAGATATGGTTCGCAAAGTAGAAGAGTTTCTTGAGCTTAACCGAGACTAATTCTCACGCTTATTTCTCGAAATAGAGTCACTAAAAAAGCCAGCATCATAGATGCTGGCTTTTTGTTGTTTGTTGTATCTATTTAAGCGCGAGACAGTATTATCGAATTTCAAACTTCGATTCTGCGCCCCGTTCAAAGTTGAAACGGAACCATTTATCGACATCATCGCAAATCCCAAGGTAAGTCTCACCACGGCGCCCTAAAGCTCTTGGGTTTTGAGAGCAATACTGAGTTTTACCGACTTCATAACCTTGCCCGTATGCTGCATATAAATTTGCATCAATCGATGGTGATGAGGCTGCTTCAGCCAAGCTCATTTCACTCTGCTTTGTTTTTCCTTTGAGTGCCATTTCTTCACCAAAGCTCTGCCAATCGGTCGTGTTCATTGATGTGGGTGGCGGGGTTTGCGCACAACCAAATAGCATTACTGATAACACCAATAATATATATTTCATAATTTCCTCCTGATGGAAAAGACTAGCTCATACATTGAGACTGTTAGCTATTACGTCAGAATGCTTCCAGTAGTTCATTCACTATAGCGGGTTGTCCCGCTTACACCAGTCACCCGAAAGTATTTCTTTATTAGCTGTTAGATCAAGCTGATACAAATATACCCATGCTAATCCAAATATAGTCTCTATTTGCTCGCGACGATACTCAACAGGAACATCTTCTAGCCGATCGAGCGACGCCAAAACTTCGTCGTTAATGATATAGACCTCACCAACGACACTTTTCTTTCCAAGAATCATCGCTGGATAAGCAACTAAGTCAAAAAGAGCATAACTTTGTGGTGTATCAAACCTGCCTAAGTACTCGCATTGCTGCAAATAGTGGTGGTTCGATTGACCTTGTCTCAACGTTCCATATACAAAAACAAGATGCTGCATAAATACCCCATAATCCTTTCGATTTGCATGCCGACCAATGGATGAAACCTCAGCAACTCGAATTCAAATTGATTTACTCAAATTCAAATTGATAAAGAAGATCCACGGCACTATCGAGACCAGATACGGCTTCCACGTAGAGATCCTGCATCAATCGATAACGAACGGTAAACTCGCCTAACGAGTTAAAGATACCCACACCATATTTCACCTGTAAACCTGGGAGAATATAGCCACTTACCGTAACCTGAGAGTCATCCCCAGAGCCTGCGGTGTCCAGTTGTAAATCCTGTACACCAAAGGCTTCGCCGATTTCACCAACGACCTTACCGCTCTTCGCTAAGCTCAAACCAATTAACGTAGTCGTCATAGAACCACTCGACTCTCCATCGATATCTTGACCACGTAAAATATAAGACAGCGCGTTGGCTTGTGGCATGGCAGGATCAGAATAAATCTCGATTGTTGGCTCTGTCGCTGGGCCTGTAACTCGAATCCCTGCAGTCACATCATCTTGAGTATTATCCGGGTTACGAATCGCATTTATTGCCACGTATGGCTGATCTGGAGGTCCATTCATCAGGATTTTACCCTCTTCGATCAAGAGATCTTGCCCGAATGATTGATAAGTACCATCCACGATATTCACTTCACCTGTGATAAATGGGCCTTGATCTTTTTGAGCTACATTCAACTTACCGACTAAATCACCTTCTAAGCCAAAAGCAGAAAGTTTAAAGTCATCCCCTATCGAGATATTAATATTGGTTACAACATCAAATGGGATCGTCGATTCAGTCTCAGGTTTGAGGTCTTTATTTAAAATGATCTGATCAGAAGAAACGCCGATAGCCGAAGGCGGTAAATCTTCAACCAAAATTCGTCCCCAAGGCAATTTAATGTCGCCCGTTATTTTGGCCAACTTTGGAGTGACATCAATGGTCATGTCAGGAACAACTTTAACCTTAACCATCGGTGGAACATCGACCATCAATTCGTCTGCAAAGATTCGGACTTTTGATCGCCACGCTTGAAGATCCTGCCAATCCCCAGAACCCTCGATATCAAGATGACCATCCGGAGTTTCGACATTCGCATCAAGCTTCGCGCTGTAACCATCAAAGTCGAGATCAATACGACCATCTTTCACATCAACAGGCGTTACATCACCCTTGACTTGAATCCCAGCCACAGAGAATTGACCGAAGACCTGAGGATGCATCAAAGAGCCTTTTACTTTTAAATCACTCTCAAGATCGGCCTTCAATAAGCTGTATTCGCCAAGAATCGGTTGTAAGAAATCTAGATGGAACGTTGTCAGATTAATTGCCGCATCGACCATTTTATCTTCAGCGAGAATATCCGGTAACGACACCGTGCCAGACAGGTCGCCATTATCAGATACATCCAGTTTAAAGTCGGCGTTCAGTTGGTTGTCTTTCAACTGAGCATTCAATGTAATACTTTCCCAACCCAGCGTGATTGGCTCTCCGACTTGCTGAACAACCTGACCTTTCGGCATATCGACGCTAACCGTAACTTCTGGCTCACCTTGTTCTGACCACTTAGCATGAACCGCGGCATTCACTAAGCCCTGTAGTTGTGTCTCTTTAGGGACAAAAGCTTTAATCTGTTCGAAGTCGAATTGGTTGATCGCCAATCTCACCTCACCCGACTTTCCAACACGAACATCTTCATCCAGACACACACTCGAACCAGATTGCTTCCAACAATGTGCTTGTACATCAGCAAACTGCTTGTCAACATCCGCCTTAATCGAGACAGGTTGTTCTAACACCCAAGGTCCTTGCTGAGTGGTAATTTTGACTCTGTCTAACGACCCATCCCAAATAAGAGAAGGTTTTTGAATCAATTCACCGGAAATAGCTAAGCTTGTAGACACGATGTCGGATATCACATCAAGTGTCACTGTATGCTTCTTCTCACCACCGTTCACCGTTAACCCAATACTTTCAACCTTTTGATCTTGATAGGTTAGGTTATTCGCTTTCAATACCAGATCGGCCTGAGGCGCTGGTAATGGAGTAACAGAACCACGAAGAGACAATGATTCTAATGTGGCTTCATTGTTCCAATCTACACGATCGACGTTAAGAGAAAGGTCGATATCCGGCTCTTTGAAAGGTCCGCTTAAATTAATATCGCCAATCACTGTACCTTTCAGTTCAGGAACGCTTTTCGCTAATTGAGGAAGGTTAATTGCAACGCTCATATCCCATTGTTTATCAAGCTGCCCCTGTGCCTTTATCGAGTTGTCACCGTGAGCTAAACTCAAGCCACTGGTTTTCAGCTTAGGTTCGCCGCTTGCACTGCGGTCAGACGCAGATAACTGCCCCTCGATATCCAGAGGGTATTCTCGCAAGATTCCTTCAATATCCAGCTTAGGCAGTTCAATCGCCCAACCACCTACTTCTGTTAGTTCACCAGAAGTGACTAGGCTTCCGCTAATCTTGCCTTCTGCTTCCGGCCACTGTAATCCTGGCTGAATATCTTGTAACGTAATCTCAGCCTGCCAGTTAACGAGCTCTTTCCAATTCGCTTTAACCACACCATTAAGCTCCCCTCCCAGAGTGTTTAATTTGAGTCGTTCAAGCTCAATCTGTTCCGTCGTGCCTTTGCCCTTTAGGTCAATAGCTAATGCAGGAATATCCTTACCATCAGCGTCTCCCTTAAGCTGTACATGGAAACCATCTAATGAACCATCAGCCTTAAACCGCTCAATTGCAGTTTGGTAGTCACTTTTACCTGCCAGAGGCCATTGCGCTTGACCATCTTCTAAAAGAAGGTCAAATGGCAGAGTTGGCTCTAAAGGTTGAATATCCCCAGACAGCTTTGCCTCAATCAATTCAGAAAACTGAGAATCTAGGCTTAGCTTGGCCACGCTACCTTGTGCTTTCAGCGATAACTTCTGACCAGCGAGGTCGGTTTCTTTCACTAAAGCATCTAAAGAAAGATCTAACGGGTAGCCACCTTTAAGCTCAACCTTAGCCGCAAGGTTAGCGCTTGCTTGTGGCATATCAAGCTCTAGAGTAGAAACATCGACCGTATGTTTACCTGCTCGAGCTTCTAGCCCAAGGTGGTTCACTACAATTGGGGTTTCTTGATCTAAGGTGAAACGGTTAAGGTCAAAACGTTCGAGCACGATCTGCAAAGGAATCCAGACTTCAGGTAACTCAATCGCTGTTTTAACCGTCTCTTCTGGTTCCACAATTTCAGCTTGTGTCTTTTCTGTCGACTCAGCGAGCTTAACTCTGAGATCATTCAACAAAGTCGGCGATACTGTCAGCTTTTCACCTTGCATGCTCAAAGCTGTTGAGAACAGGCTCCACTCAATTTGATGACCTAAGATATTCAACTTAATATCAGACAAAGAGATACGGTTAATAACTATAGGCAGCGGTGTTTTCACCGATGTCACTGGCGGAGTCGGTTCTGTTTCTTCTGCAGAGGCTGGAGGCAATTCCGTGAATGCGAAGTCCAAACCTTGAATCGCTAAGCGGTCGACACACAATTTAGGGTCGAGTAAACAACGAGGATTAATAGCCAAGTTCAGCTTTTTAACCTTGGTGTCGATATGCAAGCTGGCATCTTTAAACTGAACATTATTAAGCGTAAAGCTTGGGAACAAAGCCCCTTTGGTACTTTCCACTTTAAGTTGTGGCAATGCTTTTTCAGCGCCCCATAGCACTGTGTTCAACCCTGGATTGGTGAACAAAACAAAACCGAGCAGGGCTATCAACAACAACAAAATAGACGTCAACGAAATCGACGTCCATTTAATGCATTTGCCCATCACTTTGATCATAATTCTGGCCCTAAACTAAAGTGCAGTTGGAACTCATCGCCTTTCTTCGCATCTAGACCCCAAGCAAAATCTAAACTAACAGGTCCAACGGGCGATCCCCAACGAACCCCGACACCGGTACCGTGTTTCCATTCTGGAGTGTCATTGAAGGCATCACCAATATCGTAGAAAGCCGCGCCCCACCAATTTCCAACTAAGCGGTATTGGTATTCAAGTGAACTGGTTGC
The DNA here is from genome assembly GCF_963898195.1 of Vibrio sp. L3-7. Taxonomy (NCBI): domain Bacteria; kingdom Pseudomonadati; phylum Pseudomonadota; class Gammaproteobacteria; order Vibrionales; family Vibrionaceae; genus Vibrio; species Vibrio sp. L3-7. The sequence goes on from NZ_CAWQUW010000074.1 coordinate 39,993, forward strand.
GATAAATTTGGCACCCGTTAGTGCGCCACTTTCATCTTTAGGAGAGATTGATTCATAACCATAACCACGGATACTGTTATCACCACCAGCAAAGAACCTGAGCGAGGGAGACAGCTTCTCAAACTCGTCGGCAAAGTTACCACCGAATTGAAGGCGAGCTAAACCTCGGTGATTATTGCCAATACTCCTAATCCACGCAGTTTGGCCTTGGAAACGTACCACCTTGGTTTCAGACAACAAGGTGTCATCAGCTGCCTCAAACATGATGCTCTGTTTATCACCCCACATCGGCATCGAACCACCTCGAGTTCGAGTTCGAGAAAACGACACACCAGGCAACACAAATTGCGCTAAGTCATCTTGTAGACCTTGTTCATAGTTTTCGATTAAGTACCGAATGAACACCGTACGTTGCCAGCCATTATCCAGTCGCCAATATCTTTCCAAGGCTAGGTTTGACTCCAAACTTTTGGTATCACGGTTATCCAAGTTCTTCATACCGTACTTAACTTGATAGTAGTCATTAAGCACATCATCCAGCGGGATTTTATAAGTCGCCGTAATCGTCTGCTCAGGCTTGGAGATCGACAAGCTACTATTGAAGCTATGACCTCGGTCGTTAACCCAAGGCTTCTTCCATTTGAGAGTACCTTTTACACCAAGGTCAGTTGAGACACCGATACCGGTTTCGATTTGATTACGCGCTTGCGGTGCAAGGCTAACCTTCATCGGAATTTCTCGGCCCTCGCCTAGTTGGCTTAAATCAGGCTCAACAAAGACAGAAGAGAACCAATCAGTATTGGAAAGATTCTGGTTGTACTGGCCTACTTTGGTAATCGAGTATGGTTCACCGTCTTCAAATGGTTTAAGCGATTGCACCTTATCTTCTTTAATCTGACTGCCAGTAACCTGAGTGGTGCCAAAGTGATATCGAATTCCACTGTTATAATGAAGACGAACATAAGCACGGTTTAATTCAGGAGCAACCTCTAGCTTGCTTACCTCATACGCACCATCGAAATAGCCTTTCGCTAATCCAAGGTTACGTATCGACGATTTCAGAGAATCATAATTACCATGATTAAGGATTGAACCTTTAGACAGCTGACTCTTAGCGATCAACGCTAAAAAATCAGGATCATCTTCGGCTTCACCGCTCAATACAATATCTGAGGTATAAATAACAACGGGTTCCCCTTGCTCAACCATTACGGTCAATTCAGAGTCGTCTTCGGAGTGAGAAAATGTGATTAGAGGTTGGTAGTAACCTAACGCATTCAGCGCTTCTTTGATCATAGATTCCAAGCGAGATTGAAACCTAAGCGAAACTGAATACTCTTCTTCAGGAACAGCACTCAAATAAGCATCAACATTATCCTCAAGCGCTCCATCAAGCCCCTTAATCTCAAGGGAAACGTCAGCGAAAGCGAGCGTTGATGACAGTAGAGTGCCAATCAGAACTGGTAAAGTTTTTCTCATCATGTTTAATTGGTGAAGAAGTTATCAATACGTTAAGAAGTGAAAAGAAATAGTACCGCTAAAAAGACATTGAGTCTGTAATAAATACTGCAATAACACGGTCTAATTTAAATACTTATTCAATATGAACTCGCAGTAAATATGAGCCTACAGTTAATATAAACCTAGAGCTAATGTTAACTAACGCGGTAAACGTATGCAAAAAGGAATACAACATGCTAAATAAACAACTACTGGTTTCCGCAACAACCGCGTTACCGGGCAATGCTGACCCAATTCGAATTACTGAGCGCCATTTTCTCAATCAAACCGACTTACTCGATACTCCAACGGGTTCCCAACAAGAAGTCCTACTTGGTATGGGATGCTTCTGGGGAGCAGAGCGACTGTTGTGGCAATTAGATGGCGTAATTTCTACATCCGTAGGCTACGCAGGTGGATACACAGTCAATCCAACCTATGAGCAAGTATGTAGTGGGCAAACAGGCCATACCGAAGTTGTTCGTGTCATTTTTGATAGTGAGCAAACGTCTTTAGCGCGAATACTTGAGACCTTCTGGGAACGTCACGACCCGACTCAAGGTATGCGTCAAGGCAATGATTTAGGCACTCAATATCGCTCCGCTATCTACACCTTTAGTGAAGAACAACAAGCTATCGCTGAGCAATCTCGACATGAATATCAAAGAGCAATGACTGAGTCTTTAGGCAACGAGATCACAACGGAAGTTCTCCCTGCTGGAAAATATTTTTTTGCAGAAACGTACCACCAGCAGTATCTAGCAAAAAATCCTAACGGTTACTGTGGTTTGGGTGGAACGGGTGTGTGTTTCCCTCCACAATAAATAGTGCTAGGCCGCAAACTAAAACGACACCCATTAAAAAAGGGCTTCCATTAAGAAGCCCTTTTTCGTTGTAGTTTATTTTGTATGAGACAAATCGATAAGTGTCAGTTACACCGGCAACGCAGCAATCGTGCCGTTAACTTCTTTAAAAATAGTGAGCTTTTGTTTGTCTGAAACTTCAGGAAGAAGCACCTTGCCTTGGTCGAAGCGAAACTCTCCGACACCTTCAATAGCAAACTGGCCTTTGAATAGGACTTTAACGAAACGCGCCACCTGACGTGGACGGTAAGTAGAAAATTCTCTTAACATAATACAACCTCAATTCCATTTGAGTACAACAGCGGTTCCCCTGAACAAAGCTTTGTTCAAAGCACATTTTATAGCTAAATCCGTTAGCTAATAGCAAGATAATCTATTGTTTACCCTGATACTGTCGCATTATACCTTTTAGTAACAAGCTCGCAACTTATTTCTACACCGTACGATAAAAAAGTTAAAGAGGCATTTTTCAGATTTCATATTATACTTCCAATGCAAACCAATAAGCGGAACAAAAATATAATGAAAAACAAAACTCTACTGGCTTTTTTAGCCGCAGCCTCTCCACTCTTCGCCAATGCTCATAATCTATCCGTAGGCACTTCTTTGCCTGCTGTCGATGTTAGCAATTATGGTGAAATTGTCCTAAACGACGGTAAAACAGGATATCAAGCTTGGGCAACCAATGATCTCCTAGGAAAAGTTCGCGTCGTTCAAGCTATCGCTGGCCGCAGCAGCTCTAAAGAGCTCAACGCACCACTGATGGCTGCAATTACAGCATCGAAATTCTCAGAAGACAGCTACCAAACCACCACCATCATCAACCAAGATGATGCTATTTGGGGGACTGGGTCTTTTGTTAAATCATCAGCCGAAAGCAGCAAAGAAGAATTTCCATGGTCTTCTATGGTGCTAGATGAAGACGGAACGGTAGCTTCAGCATGGGCTTTAAAAGAAGAAAGCTCAGCGATCATCGTTCAGGACAAACAAGGTGAAATTTTGTTTGTTAAAGAAGGCGCACTCAATGAATCAGAAGTCGTTCAAGTCGTTGAGCTGATTAAAGCGAGTCTTTAATTAGATATTCGCGTCTTTTTCGAGACCTGACCAAAGGATATTGTTATATTATAACAGTATCCTTTTTTAATTCTGTGGTTAATTATCCTCATGTGGCAAAACACACCTAACAATGTGAAACGCAAAACAGGCTTCTTGCTAGGGCTCATGCTCTTGCTAAGCGTGCTAGCAGCCACCCACATGGTGGACATCGACCCAGAACATCATACTTCACATCATTGTGAGCTGTTTTCGATAAACCAATTCATCACGGCACACTCACTCCCACAGATTCCAGAGTTTCATTCAGAGTTTACTGTCGCCATAACAGAACCAGTAAGTTCGTTGCAGCGTTTGTATTTCGCTTATTTAGCTCGTTCCCCTCCTGTAAAGATCGCTTAAATACCACTATTTTTTAATTAATCTTTATTCAGGAAAAAAACATGAAACCTTCTATTTTAGCCGTTGTTATCGGCATGACTCTCTCTACTAATGTTCTTGCTAACGAAGAATTCCGCTCTCATGAAGCACACGTGCACGGTAAAGTTGAAGTAAACATCGCTCAAGACGGACAAGAACTGCTTGTTGAAGTGACAGCTCCAGGTGCCGATGTGGTTGGCTTTGAACATGCTCCCAAAACTGCTGAGCAGAAGAAAATGTTTGAGCAAGCTATCGCACAATTAAACAAGCCAGAAGAACTATTTGATTTCAACAATGTAAGCTGTACGTTGAAATTCAAGTCAGTGACTAACACCTTGGAAGACGACCATGATGACCATGAAGGCCATAACCACGCGGAACATGATCATGATGACCACAAAGGCCATGACCATGCAGAACATGATCACGACGACCACGAAGGCCATGACCATGCAGAACATGATCATGACGACCACGAAGGCCATGACCATGCAGAACATGATCATGATGACCACGAAGGCCATGACCATGCAGAACATGATCATGACGACCACGAAGGCCATGACCATGCAGAACACGATCATGACGACCACGAAGGCCATGACCACTCAGAAGGTGGCCACGGTGAATTCACTGCCGAGTACCACTACCAATGTTCAGATATTGCTAATCTGAATAATGTTAATACTAAGTGGTTCTCAAAGTTCAGTAATACAAAGTCAATGACAGTGAACTTGCTAACAGACAGTGTTCAAACGCAAGAAGTTCTTAATGCAGAACGTGTTAGCTTCCGATTCTAACAATCATTAGATAGATTTTGCGTAGATAAACAGCCAAGTAAGCATTCACTTACTTGGCTTTTAAAACCGGTGTACTCGGGAATTAATTGTCATTTAGACTGTCCAGAAGAGACACCGCTTTAAATATTGGAGCTAGTATGTCTTTTGACAGTTCATCGCTTGTGGTCAAACTAGAAAATATCAGTTTTCGTTGGAAGCCCGAGTTACCCCCAACGTTAGAAATCCCTTCATTACATATCCAACCTAAAGAGCACCTTTTTATCAAGGGACCAAGTGGTTGTGGTAAATCAACACTATTGGGCTTACTCACAGGAATAAATCAGGCGCAACAAGGCGAAGTATCTATCTTAGGCCAAGACCTTACCCAGCTAACACCGCGTCAGAGGGATAAGTTCAGAGCCGATCATATTGGCTATATATTCCAACAGTTCAATCTACTGCCTTACTTGTCAGTCATCGATAACGTGACACTCCCTTGTCAGTTTTCAAAGATTCGCAAACAACAAGTTGCAGAAAGTCAGAACAGCCAGCAAGCCATTGCTCAAGATTTATTACTTAGACTAAAACTGCCTCAATCCTTAATGGACAAACCCGTTACTGAATTGAGTATTGGTCAACAGCAACGTGTCGCTGCAGCCCGCGCCTTAATCGGACAACCTAAAATCATCATTGCCGATGAACCGACATCTGCTTTAGATCATGACAACCGAGAAGCCTTTATTGAGCTGTTACTAGAACAAGCTAATCAAGCGGGTTCCACGCTCATATTTGTTAGTCACGATCCAACGCTAGAAAAATTGTTCTCTCGAACCATAGATTTAAAAACTGTTAACCAAGCTAAGGTTATCGTATGAAAGTAATTACTCACTTAGCCCTAAAAAGCGTACTCAACCGTAAAGCAACGGCCATCCTGACGATTCTCACCGTGGCGGTTTCTGTCATTCTATTACTCGGTGTTGAACGTGTGAGAACCGAAGCCAAAAGCAGCTTTGCCAATACGATTTCAGGTACTGACCTTATCGTCGGTGGCCGCTCTGGTCAGGTCAATCTACTGCTTTATTCTGTATTCAGAATCGGTAATGCCACCAACAATATCGACTGGAAAAGCTATGAAGAATTTAGCCACCACAAAGCTGTAAAATGGGCTGTTCCAATCTCGTTAGGTGATTCTCACAAAGGGTTCCGAGTGATGGGCACCAATCATAGCTACTTTGAAAACTATCGTTACGGAAGTAAGCAGCCACTTACTTTTCAGAAAGGTAAAGAATTTAAAGGGTTATTTGATGTAGTAGTCGGTGCCGATGTCGCCAACAAACTAGATTACAAGATCGGTGATAATATCATTCTTGCTCACGGCATCAGTGACGTTGCCTTCAGCCGACACGATAACCTCCCCTTCACTATCGTAGGTATCCTTTCCCCAACAGGAACACCAGTAGACAAAACGGTTCATGTTTCATTAGAAGCTATTGAAGCAATCCATGTCGGATGGGAATCAGGAGCAAACCTAGGACATACGCCGGATGCTGAAGTACTAAAGCAACGTGACTTCCAACCTAAACAAATTACCGCAATGATGCTTGGGCTCAACTCGAAGATCCAAACCTTTGCACTGCAACGAGAAATCAATAACTACCGCCAAGAACCTTTAAGCGCCATTATGCCGGGCATTGCTCTACATGAATTGTGGGGCATGATGGCCGTTGCCGAACAAGCACTATTAATTGTGTCGGGGTTTGTTGTCGTTGCTGGATTATTGGGAATGCTCAGTAGTCTGCTCACTAGCTTACAAGAACGACGTAGAGAAATGGCGATTCTCCGAGCGATGGGAGCAAGACCTCGTCATGTCTTTGGCTTGCTGATTAGTGAAGCCAGTGCCCTCACCTTCCTTGGCATAACCTTGGGTGTCGCACTCTTGTTTGCCCTGATCGCAGTAGTTGCTCCAATTGTGCAACAAAGTTATGGTATCAATATATCGATATCTGCAATCACGCCTCATGAGTGGAAACTGCTTATGCTGGTACAAATTGCAGGGATCATTATCGGCTTTATTCCCGCTTTCCGGGCTTACCGTCAGTCATTGTCTGATGGCATGACTATTCGAATCTAAATTAGGAACCTACGATGCAACGCAAATTCCTGCTGATACTTGGACTACTTTTATTCCCATTTATCAGCACAGCTCACGCTGAAACAACTCAGAATGACGAATCGGTATTAACACTTGAGTGGATTGACTTAATTCCAGAATCGGAACGAGCTCAACTAGACTCATTTGGCATGCCGATGGTTAACCACGACAGTATGGACAAACCTCAACAATCGACAATTGGCGCTGTTCGCCCAGAGTTAAATGGCAGCACAGTAAAGATTCCTGGTTTTGTGATTCCACTGGAAGGTGATGAGAATATGATCACTGAGTTTCTGCTAGTGCCGTATTTTGGCGCATGTATTCACGTGCCACCACCACCACCGAACCAAATCATCTACGTGAAGTTCCCAAAAGGTGCACCAATCCAGCAATTATGGGATGTGGTTTATTTAGTAGGTACGCTGAAAACTGAGTCAATAAGCCACGACTTAGCACAAACAGGTTATCTTATTGAAGGCACTGCGATTGAAGAATATGACGACATGTAGTCATTAGAAGGGTGGCTCAAGGATGAGCTGCCGTCACTGAACAAATGATCTTATTCAATAACAGTTTCATAACGATGTTGTTTATCTAATTTACGCGATGTAATTAGACAGATAAGCTAGCACAGCCACATATGTAGCGAGTAATAACCCTATGCCAAGCTGTTTCTTCAGCTTGTTATCATTGACTTGATTCATAACTCCCCCTTGAGAATTACAACAAATTTAACATTTTATTATCATTAGCAAAAGTAAAATTTTGTTTAAACCTTCAACTCTGCACGTAAAATCTAGCCACCATTAAGATAAAGAGTTACATTTTAGACAGTTAAGTCGTCTCGTAACGGTACTCTTATGTCAGAAATCAAACAGCCAGTAATCATTGATCATGCTAGCGATACACAACATAAGCATGAGAAAAAGCCTCATATCGCCGACAGTGCCAGCAGAATGTTACACATAGCACAAAGCTTCGGCTTAGATTCCTTAATCAGTCATGGTGCAAAACCAATCGATAAAAGTGAAAGTACACTAATCGAACGGGCACTATTACGTGAGAAGAAACGTAAAGAGTTGCGTCAAAAGAACCTAGAGCAGATTCTTAAACTGGCACACTCTTCATGTAAGGATGAAGCAGCAGGAGATCCTGATCAGGACTGGCTATACCGTTTTTTCGATATGGCGCAAGAGATCCACAATACATCGATGCAGAGGCTATGGGCTCAAGTACTGAAACGAGAAGTCACCAACCCAGGCTCGACGTCGATGAAGGCGCTTCAGATCTTAAAAGACATGACACCAAAAGAAGCGCTCACCCTACAAAGAGCCGCGTCACTGGGTTGTAGCTTTGGTAGTGATAACAGCAGAAAGCTATTACTCGGTTTTAAAACCCATGCTGGGATATTTAACTTTGGCAAAAGAGATACTACCAACACCATCAACCTTGGTGGACACAACCTGCCCTACTCAAGCCTATTACACCTGATTGAACTGGGTATTATTTTGGGGACTGAGTTAGAGTCTGGTGAGATTGATTTCGATCCAGCGTTACACTTGACTTACCAAGGTAAGAGTATGTCCCTGGCGCCTATATCAAAAGGGGTTAAGCTGGTTTACTACCGATTCAGCCCAACAGGCAATGAACTTTGTACCTTGCTTGGGAATAAACCTAACATGCAGTACTACGACCAACTGATTGCATTATTGAACCACAAATTCACAGTACAGACAGAAGTCAAAAGCAGTGTTAACTACACCGTCTAGGTAATAAACGGTGTAGGTAATGAAGTATATTTAGAAGAATAAAGAGAAATTAGAAGATAGGTTTCTTGTCTCGGTAAACCAAAGCTGCACTACTTATAAGTCGTGAATAAGCAGTAAGTAAGTGAGCAGCTTTAGTCATACCAACGATCTCAATTGGCTAAAATATTACGCTTCTCTAATGCATCAATACATAACTCTACCAGTTCATCGAGTGTCTTCTCACCTGCCGGTAGATTAATCTCAGGATTCTCAGGCGCCTCATAAACAGAGCTAATACCCGTGAAGTTTGGAATTTCTCCAGCACGAGCTTTCTTATACAGACCTTTAGGGTCACGCTGCTCGCACACCTCTAGCGGCGTGTTGACAAACACTTCAAGAAATTCGCCTTCCGGCAGTAAGTCTCGCACTAGCTGTCTTTCAGCTTGATGCGGAGAAATAAAAGCCGACAGTACGATTAATCCTGCGTCCGCCATCAACTTTGCCAACTCGCCTATGCGACGAATATTCTCACGACGATCCTGCTCTGAGAAGCCAAGATCGCTACACAATCCGTGACGAACATTATCACCATCCAACAAGTAAGTATGGTAACCAAGCTGTGCTAAGCGATTTTCTAATGCTCCAGCGACTGTCGACTTACCAGAACCAGATAATCCCGTGAACCAGAGCACGGCTGGCTTTTGTGATTTCAGATCAGAGCGGAATGTTTTATCAATCGAGTGCTGATGCCACACAACATTCTCATCTTTTGGTTTGAGTACTGCGGTCATAATTAGTCCTTTAAATAAACAGCATTAAAATGGAAAAAAATAAGGAATTAGGGTCAATACCAAGCCCGAATAGACAATCGAGATTGGAATACCAATGCGCAAATAATCCGTAATATGATAATTACCTACGCTATATACGAGTAAATTGGTTTGGTAACCATAAGGAGAGATAAAGCTAGCACTGGCGCCAAACAACACCGCCATGATAAATGGCATTGGGTCAACGCCATAGCCTACTGCCATGCTATAACCAATCGGGAACGAGAGTGCTGCAGCCGCATTATTGGTCACAAGTTCAGTAAGAACCAGAGTCATGAAGTAGGTCGCTACTAAGGCACCAAACACGCCCCAGCCATTGAAGGCCTCTATGAACATCAACCCCATACGTTCAGACAATCCAGATGAAATCATCAGTTGAGCAATAGAAAGTGCTGAGCCAACGATCACCACAATATCAACCGGAAAACGGCGACGAAGCTCACCGAGTTGTACCACACCAAATGCCACCAGCAGTAATAAAAAACCCGCTAACCCTTTAATGATAGGTACTGCATCGACAAGCGATAAGCCAATGACACTAGCGAAGCCAAGCAAAACAAACGTCGATTTATCAGCATCAAGCTTGGCACTTGAGTCTAGGTCATTCATCAACACAAACTCTTTATTGTGTTGCTGACGTTGCTCTTCAAAGCGTTTACCAGGAACCAAAATTAGAGTATCACCAGCGGTCAATGTGATATTCCCTAGCCCACCTTCAAGGCGTTCGTGGCCACGGCGGATAGCAACGACAACCGCATCAAAGCGATCTCTAAATTGGCTAGTTTTTAAGGTCTTATTACAGAAGCTTGCCGATGAGCTCACCACTACCTCAACAAAACTTTGTCCGTTTAGGTGATGTTGACCAAACAGGGTTAACCCTTGGATTTCCTGCAGTGTCGCAACACTCTCAACGTCACCACAAAACAACAGTCGGTCACGAGCTTGAAGAATGAAATCAGGATCAATAGACGCCGTTGTTTTACCGTCTCGAATCACTTCAGCTAAAAACAGTTTTCTCAGCGCTCGGAGGTTATTTTCGCTTACGCTTCGGCCCACTAAAGGCGAGCCTGGTTCAACTCTTGCTTCTAAAAAGTAAGGCAGATCGTCCTGTGATCCATCATCGTAGCTTGGTAAGAAATAACTCAAGGGAATAAGGATCAACACACCACCAACCAGCACAGCCAAGCCGATCAAGGTTGGCGCAAAGAAGCTTAGGCTCGGCAGCCCAGCATCCTCAACAAAGCTATTGATGATCAAATTGGTTGAGGTGCCGATCAATGTCAGAGTTCCACCTAGAATGGCGGCGTATGACAAAGGAATTAACAGTTTAGAAGGTGCATGTTGTTGGTTGCGTTTGATCGCCCCGATCAAAGAAACAACCACTGCGGTATTATTAGTAAAAGATGAAAGTAACGCTGTGGAAATACCCAACTTCGCAACCACGGTACCTAGCCTACCTTCAGAGATATTACGGCTAACCCAACTGATTAAGCGAGTTTTCTCCAACGCACTTGATGCGAGGATAAGAAGAATTAAAGTCAGTAACGAGGAGTTAGTGAAGTTATTGGCTAAGCTCGATAAATCGATCATGCCAGCCATAAAAGCAATAAACGCCGCGCCAGCAAAGATAAAGCTTGGCTTAATACGGGTAACGAGCAGGCAAGTAATGATGCCGAGCAAAATCGCTAATACAAATCCTTGTTGCCACATATACCCGTCCTTTATGGCGGAAACGATGGGTTTCCGCCTGATTCAATAAGCTGTTACTTAGTCGTTTATGACTTCAGTAATTGGCTTAGATCTTTGGCATCCCAATGTGGGAAGTGCTTGCGTACCAATGCGTTGAACTCAAGTTCAAATGCAGAGAAGTTACCGACTTGCTGTTCAACAGAGTCCAAACGGTCTCGAATCAAGCCAGCGCCAACCGTTACATTGGTAAGACGATCAATAACGATAAAGCCACCGGTATCGGCGCTTTCACGATATTTATCCAGCGCGACAGTCTCGTTCAATGACCATTCACACAAACCAATACCATTGAGTGGTAATTCATCCACGTCGTAAGTCGACAAGTTATTGATGTCATACTGGTGACGAACCGTTTCAACCTGGCCGACGGTTTTCTTGCCTGCGATTTTGATATCGTAAGCTTTACCCGGTTGCAGTGGTTGCTCAGTCATCCACACGATATCTGCCAATACATGGTTAGTTGATTCAATCTGAGCGTTTTCCAACACAATCAAATCACCACGGCTGATGTCGATCTCATCTTCAAGAGTCAGCGTTACCGCCAAACCCGCTTGCGCCGATTCAAGTTCGCCATCAAAGGTCACAATGCTTGCCACCTTAGAGGTTTTGCCTGATGGCAACGCCTTGATTTCATCACCTACGCTAACGCGACCAGAGGCAACGGTGCCTGCAAAACCACGGAAGTCTAAATTAGGACGATTCACATATTGAACCGGGAAACGGAATTCACCCGCAGAGCGCTTTTGATCAATATCTACGTTTTCTAGAACTTCTAGTAGAGATGGACCTTCAAACCATGCTAACTCTTTGCTTGGCGCTGCAACGTTGATGCCCTCAAGCGCCGAAACCGGTAAGATCTGAATATTAGTTTCACCCTCGAGGTTTTCAGCAAATTCTAAATACTGATCACGAATCTCTTCAAAACGATCTTGTGAGTATTCCACCAGATCCATCTTGTTTACTGCCACAATAAAATGCTTCAAACCAAGCAGGTTCGAAATAAACGAGTGACGACGAGTTTGATCCAGAACGCCCTTACGAGCATCAATCAAGATCACAGCAAGATCACACGTTGAAGCGCCTGTTGCCATGTTGCGCGTGTACTGCTCATGTCCTGGGGTATCAGCAATAATGAACTTACGTTTTTGAGTCGAGAAGTAGCGATAAGCCACATCAATCGTAATACCTTGCTCACGCTCAGCCTGCAAACCATCAACAAGCAATGCCAAATCAGGCTTCTCACCTGTAGTACCCACTCGTTGGCTATCAGAGTGAACCGCCGCTAGCTGATCTTCATAAATCTGTTTTGTATCATGGAGTAAACGACCGATTAACGTACTTTTTCCATCATCGACTGAGCCACAAGTTAAAAATCTAAGCATAGATTTATGCTGATGCTGACTTAGATAACCTTCAATCCCTAGTTCAGCCAATTCGGCTTCTACTGCACTATTCATTTTTCTTTCCTTAGATTCTTAGAAATAACCTTGGCGCTTTTTCAGCTCCATTGAGCCGGACTGATCATGGTCAATCGCTCGACCTTGACGCTCACTAGAAGTGGCTACCAGCATCTCTTCAATAATGCCTGTTAACGTGTTTGCTTCAGATTCAACGGCACCGGTTAATGGGTAACAGCCTAAAGTACGAAAACGAACGCTTTTCTCTTCAATCACTTCACCTTCTTGCAGCTCCATACGGTCATCATCAACCATGATCAGCATGCCATCACGCTCAACCACAGGGCGTTTGTCTGAAAGGTAAAGTGGAACAATATCGATGCTCTCTAGGTAGATGTATTGCCAGATATCAAGCTCAGTCCAGTTAGATAACGGGAATACACGAATGCTTTCACCCTTATTAACCTGACCGTTGTAGGTATGCCAAAGCTCTGGACGCTGGTTTTTTGGATCCCACGTGTGGTTCTTATCTCGGAAAGAGTAAACACGTTCTTTGGCTCGAGACTTTTCTTCATCACGACGTGCGCCACCAAAAGCGGCATCGAACCCGTACTTGTTTAACGCCTGCTTTAGGCCTTGAGTTTTCATGATGTCGGTGTGCTTAGAAGATCCATGCACAAATGGGCTACACCCCATTTCGATACCTTCAGGGTTCTTGTGCACCAATAACTCAAAACCATACTTTTTTGCTGTGCGGTCACGAAACTCAATCATTTCGCGAAATTTCCAATCCGTATCAACGTGCAATAGTGGGAATGGAATCTTGCCTGGGTAAAACGCTTTGCGAGCTAAATGAAGCATCACAGAAGAATCTTTACCGATTGAGTACATCATCACTGGGTTATCAAACTCAGCCGCCACTTCGCGAATAATATGGATACTTTCCGCTTCGAGCTGTTTTAGGTGGGTTAAACGTTCTTGGTCCATTTCAGTGCTTCCTTTAAGGCTCGCGTTACGAGCAATTCATTACTTGGTCTTGCCAAGCATGGGATTTAACTCATTCACTTGGGTGAATGGGAGTATTGGCACTAGAAGAAAACAGAAGCTACGTTTGAGCTATCCTTGCTATTCATCTGCCTGATACGTCCTTGATATAGACATTATGACGAGCCTCTCATATTACTGGAAATTCTAAAATTTCATTTTTTATTCGAAAAGCTGATAAGGGATGGGATTTATCGATAAACAGGTGAAATGAATGGACTATTATTATCGATGTCATTTGTACATTGATTGAGCAGCTTTGGGAGGCGTCTTGCAGAACACCATAAAGTAATCGATCTAAGTCACGAATTAACATTCGTTGTAATCATTGTTTCATTCGGTTTTGTTACATTACGCAACGAATTTTCTACTAATCCACTTTGGAGCTCCAAAATGAAAGTTGCAATGAAACCTTTATCATTGGCTGTACTTGCAGGTCTTGGTTTGACTTTAGCAGGCTGCACAACAACACCAGATACCGATGAAGTGATTAAACTACGTGTCGTAGAAACGACGGACATCCATACCAACCTAATGGATTACGACTACTACAAAGACAAGCCATCGAAAAAAATCGGCTTAGCACGTACTGCAACTCTAGTAAAAGAAGCTCAAAACGAAGTAACCAATAGCGTATTAGTTGATAACGGTGATTTGCTGCAAGGTAGCCCAATGGGTGACTACATGGCAGACAAAGGCATCGAAGCTGGTGAAGTTCACCCTGCGTACAAAGCAATGAATCAACTAAGCTACGACGCTGCAAACCTAGGTAACCACGAATTCAACTACGGTCTTGAGTTCCTAGAAGAGTCTATCAACGATGCTGATTTCCCATACATCAGTGCCAACGTTTACGACGCAGAAACCAAAGAGCACTACTTCACGCCTTACATCATCAAGACGCACACGTTCGAAGATACTGCTGGCGTAGAGCATGAAGTAAAAGTAGGCTACATCGGTTTCGTTCCACCACAAATCATGACGTGGGATAAGAAGAACCTTGAAGGCAAAGTGATCGCTCGTGACATCATTGAGACAGCTAACGAGCTAGTGCCTCAAATGAAAGCAGAAGGCGCTGAAGTTATCGTTGCTATCCCTCACTCAGGCGTATCAACTGACCCTTACAAAAATGGTGAAGAGAACTCAACGTTCTACCTCTCTGAAGTAGATGGTATCGATGCAATCGCATTCGGCCACTCTCATGCAGTATTCCCAGGTAAAGGTTTTGATGACATTCAAGGCATCGACAACGAAACGGGCACAATGAATGGCGTTGCGGCAGTAATGCCTGGTCGTTGGGGTAGCCACGTTGGTGTTATGGACCTAACACTTGCACAAAAAGACGGTAAGTGGGAAGTCGTTAAAGGCCAATCAGAAGCACGCCCTATCTACGACAAGATCGAGAAGAAATCGCTTGCTGCTGCAGATGAAGGTATCGTAACGGCACTAGAAAAAGACCATGCAGGTACTCGTGAGTTTGTTAACCAACCTATTGGTAAAGCAGACGACGTGATGTACAGCTTCCTATCTCTAGTACAAGACGATCCAACAGTACAAATTGTTAACCTTGCACAAAAAGATTACGTAGAACAGTTCATCCAAGGTGACCCAGACCTAGACGGTATTCCAGTATTGTCAGCGGCAGCGCCTTTTAAAGCCGGCGGCCGTAAAAATGACCCAGCTAACTTCACTGAAGTGGAATCAGGTCAACTAACGTTCCGTAACGCAGCCGATTTATACCTTTACCCGAACACGTTAGTCGCGATGAAGGTAACGGGTCACGAAGTACAAGAGTGGCTTGAGTGTTCAGCTGGTCAGTTCAACCAAGTTGATGTTAACTCGACAGCACCACAACAGTTGATCGAGTGGGATAACTTCCGTACTTACAACTTTGATGTTATCGACGGTGTTGATTACCAAATCGACGTAACACAACCTGCGAAATACGATGCAAACTGTAAAGTGGTTAACCCTGAGTCTCAACGTATTGTTGGCCTAACTTACCAAGGTAAGCCAATCGACATGAAGCAAGACTTCTTGATCGCAACCAACAACTACCGTGCATACAGTGCTAAGTTCCCAGGTACGGGTGAAGACTTCATCGCATTTGATGCACCAGATGAAAACCGTACTGTTCTTGCGAACTACATCTCTCGCGTAAGCAAAGAGCAAGGTCAAGTTAGCCCAACGGCTGATAACAACTGGTCATTTGCGCCAATCAAAACGGATAACAAGCTAGATATTCGCTTTGAAACATCTCCAAGTGACAAAGCGGCTGAATTCATCAAAGAAAAAGGTCAATACCCGATGAAACGTGTTGCGACTGACGATGTTGGTTTTGCTGTTTACCAAATTGACTTAACTAAATAGATAGCTTTATTAATCAATAGTTAATGTTATTAAAGGCTGAGTTTAACGACTCAGCCTTTTTCTTTTCTTATGTAAGATCCCCCACCCAAAGCCCGGTTTTTTTAACTACAAACTCTCGTTAAATCCACTTTTAAAATATCAAACCTTTCGCTTCAATCCTGACTTAAACAACGCATTCCACAGTACTGGTCGAACAAAGTAAGTACAAAAAATCCTCCATCACCTGTAAGTTTTTCCCCGCTCCTCCTGTCTATTTAATTTACTACACTCAATGAATGATCATTAAGCCATTCATTTATAGGATAGATAAGGATATTTAATGAGCAGCGTCGAGAGCATTCAAGCATGGTTACATTCAGGGGAGGAGTCGTTGCTATGGCTGATGCTTGGCATCATCGCGCTTTCTTACCTACTTGAAGATCTGGCGATTGTTACGGCAGCTGGTTTAGCAACTCAAGGGCTCATTCTTCCTCAATATGCGTTGCTTGCCATTTTCATCGGCATTGCCACTGGTGACTTGGGACTCTATTACCTAGGAAAATCAGGATGTTACTTCAGAGGCGTTCGTTACAAAGCCCTCACTAATAAGTACTTTCGTTCGCTTCGTACTAAATTACGTCAGAACGCGTTCAGCAGCCTTTTTGTCATCCGCTTTATCCCGGGGCTTCGCACTGTTGGTTTTACCTTAAGTGGCTTTTTCGCAATTCCACTTCCTACTTTTTTGTTTGCTGTCATTAGTGCTACTGCGATCTGGACTGGCATTGTCTTCTCTACCATCTACTATTTAGGGACATCAGCGTGGCTGCAAGCCTCTGAATATCAATGGATCGTCATCCCGTGTGCCATCGCTTTACTGTTTATCGGTAATCGATTAATGAATAAAACCTACTCTAGAGGATTATCATGAGTTCACCGAAAGATATTCGCATCATCCCTGCACATCAAATCAATGCAGGTATGCCTCTGCTTGAAAAAGATACCGTGCGTAGTGTCTCTCCTTATGAATTCCTTCCGACTTGGTTTTTTTATACCCCAGTAGTGGTTCAAAGCTTGATGCAAGGGTTACGGCACTTTGACTGGGCACTGCCGCTCATCGCCAACCCAAGCATTAAGTTAAGTGGCATGGTAGGTGAATCAAAACACGAAATATTAAGCCTTGCCGGCTCATCAAGTCAGCGTTGGATCTCTCCGTTTATTACCCTAACCAAAACGGATCTTAATAGTAAAAAACAAACCGAAGATGCACTCAGTGCGCTAACACAATCGGATCTTGACTTCCCCATAGTGGCGAAACCGGATCTTGGCTGTCGAGGCGTTGGCGTTAAGCTGATCAACACACAAGAGCAACTTGAGCAATATGTTGAATCTTTTCCAAATAATGCTCGCTTTCTACTGCAAGAAAAGGCGCCTTATCAAGCCGAAGCTGGCGTTTTCTATGTGCGCTACCCAAATAAAAAGCAAGGCGAGATCATCTCGATCACACTCAAATACTCGCCAATGGTAACGGGTGATGGTTCCTCGACACTCAAACAGTTAATTGAAAATAGCCCGCGTGCTGGACAACTTAGTCACCTATATCTGCCAAGGCATGAAGATAAATTAGATCAAGTGCTCGCAGAGGGTGAAGAATTCCAACTCGCGTTTGCAGGTAGTCATAGCCGTGGCTGTATCTTCCGAGACGGCAATCAATACATAACCCAAGCTTTGACCGAACGCTTAGATGAGATATTCGACGACTTCGATGGCTTCCACTTTGGCCGACTCGACGTCAAGTTTAAGGACATGCACAGCCTAATGAACGGCGAGGATTTCACGATCCTTGAGGTCAATGGCGCAAGCAGTGAGGCTGGGCATATCTGGGATCGCAACACACCACTGCGAGAGATATTTTCTACGCTACTTCTGCAATACCGCATTCTTTTTGATATTGGCGCTCAGCAAAAACAACGAGGCCATAAGACTCCTTCTTTCAAGAGCTTATTCGCTGCGTGGCAAGAAGAGCGACGTCTTGTTCAACAATATCCGACCACTGACTAACTTTGTACGAGGACCATGAATGAACCCCATAGCCCAACCGAGCGCCCTCACTTCTTTCTCTCCTAGTATCACAGGAGCGGTAGAAATATTAAATCAGGGTCTAGAATTTTTGTTAGCGATATCTGACAGCGACTATCTGACACGAGCAAAGCCGCACGTCACAAGCTCTATTGGTGAGCATACTCGTCATACGCTCGATCTTTTTCACGCTTTAATTTTAAAAGAGAATGCGACCGTTGATTACAACACTCGTCGTCGTGGTCATCCCGTCGAATACGACCGCTCAATCGCAGTAAAAGAGATCCACTATGTGATCAACTGGCTTGAACGATTAGACCGCAGAGATCTCGAAACGCCTATCATGATCCAAACCGAAGTTTCAATGGATACCCAGGTATTCGCCAGCCTGCCTTCAACGTTAGAAAGAGAGGTCACCTTTGCAGCCCTGCATGCCAATCATCACTATGCGATGATCAAGGTGATCACCACCTTTTTAGATATCGAAACCTGCAACACCTTTGGTTATGCCCCTACCACTAGCAGCTACCTGAGGGAGCAATAAAATGTGTTCAGTATCTTGGCTGCTTGAAGAAAATGGTTATCAGGTCTTTTTCAATCGTGATGAGCAAAAGACGCGAGCATTGGCGATGCCACCTAAACAATATCGAGTCAACGGCGTCGATATCATCATGCCACTCGACCCAACCGGTGGTGGTAGCTGGATCAGTATTAATGAGTTCGGACTTTCGCTATGTCTGCTCAACAACTATCAAGGCACCGTTCCTGCTGGCCCTTTGATCAGCCGCGGCTTGTTGCTCAAGAACTTATCATCGAGTCACAGCATTACTCAGATTTCTGAGGCGTTTCATAAGCTCGACCTGCACTCTTTTGCTCCATTTACCTTGTTGGCTTTCGCGCCGAATTTAACTCAGAACAATGGTTTGGTTATCGCCTACATGTGGGATGGTATTCAACAGCACATCGTCGACACCGATTCTCCGCTGTTCTCATCCGGTGTTGATTTAGAGCGAGTACAAACCTACCGACAAGCTAAGTACAACCAGCTTATGGAGACTGGTAAGAATCAGCAGAACTTGCTTAGGTTTCACTCTCACCATCACAGCGAACAGCCTCATTTAGCGACCTGTATGCATCGTGAAGACGCGCGCACCGTGAGCTTTACACACTTACGCAATCTACACGGCCAAGCCTCTATGTTTTACGCACCCGGCTCGCCTTGTGAACCCATTAAACCATGCCAGATAAATCAACAGCGTTTTACCTTCGATTTATCACCAGCAATCAATCTATAGATGGAGTCCATCATGAGAAAACTATTAACCATGGTCATGCTACTTGTTAGCCCTTACGTATTTGCTGCAGACGAAATCTACACCGGGTTCTTTAGCAGCAAGGCGCTCGATGGCTACGATACCGTCGCTTATTTCACTTCAGGTAAGCCTATTGAAGGCAGTAAAGACTTCAGCACAGAGTACAAAGGTGCAGACTGGTATTTCTCTTCTGAAAAGAATCTGACTTTATTTGTTAATAATCCTGAAAAATATGCACCTCAATATGGTGGCTATTGCGCTTGGGCTGTTTCAGCAAAAAGTGACTTTGCACCCGGTGACCCTAATCAATGGACAATTGTTGATAACAAGCTGTACCTCAACTATGACCAAGAGATTAAGCAACGTTGGGAACAAGACAGAGCACAGCATATTCAAAAAGCCGACACGGTTTGGCCGCAACTGATCAAGTAAGGGAATAATCATGACATTGACTCCAGCTAAGCATATCCCTGCAGCATTCATCGCTTTTGTATTTATTCAGTCGTTGTTTTTCAAGTTCACTGGCTCATATGAGACAGAACATATCTTTGGCGCCCTAGCTACATGGTCAGGCCTAAGCTGGTTTGGCTCATTTGGCGGCTACTTAATTGGTGGCGCAGAGCTGATTGCAGCCATCCTGTTGTTCACACGGTGGCATGGCCTTGGTGCCATCATGAGTGTGGGGATTATGAGTGGCGCGATTTTCTTCCACTTGTTTACGCCATTAGGTATCCAAATGCCTGAGTTTAATGCGGCAGGTGAAATTGTCGGTTATGACGGCGGATTATTGTTTGGTATGGCATGTCTAGTCTGGCTATGTGGTGCATTTTTAAGTGTTAAAGATTTCAAGAATCAAGACGGTTTCCTACACAACTTTAGTCAATAAGGCAGCTATATTATGATTGATAGTCCTTTTCGTTTACCACGTTACACACCTTTTGGCTTAGGTGAGTCTGTTGTCGAGTGGGCAACTGGGCTATCTAAGCTAGACAAACTCTATCAAGATAGACCGAATGAGTTATCTAGCTTTGAATTCATGCATCACACCCTGTCGGCATTGAACATCGACTATTCTGTTTCAGCAGGCTCCACTGATAATATCCCTGAAGAAGGACCTGTAGTCATTGTGGCTAACCACCCGCTTGGCGCGATTGAAGGTGTGATCCTTGCTGATCTCGTAGGATCGGTAAGGAAGGATGTGAAGGTGTTGGCGAATGAGTTGCTCAAGCGATTGCCTGAACTGGATGATCTTTTCATCGGCGTCGATGTATTTAACAGTAAAGAATCGAAACGCACCAATGCCAAAGCCATTCGAGATGCCAATCGTCATTTGTCCGATGGCGGACTTTTGATTGTGTTCCCTGCGGGCGAAGTATCGAGTTACCGTAAAGGGGCAAAAACACTGACAGACATCGAATGGAGCAAATCGGTTGCCAAGTTCGTCAAACGTCATCAAGCCACTACGGTTCCTATCTTCATCAATGGTAAAAACAGTGAGCTTTTCTATCAAGCTGGCCGTGTCCATCCGCTATTAAGAACGGCTCTACTCGGGCGCGAACTTCTTAATAAGCAAGCGACTACTATCTCTATCTCTATTGGCTCGTCGATTCCGTATTCAGAGATAAAATCGTTCGAACAAGAGATGGATATCGTCAACTATCTGCGACTCAATACCTATTTGATGAGTCAACAAGATAGCCCTAGCACAGCAGTCCATGCCCCATCTTTTGACACTCAAGTGATAACGCCAATCTCACCAGAAGTATTGTCAATCGAGATTAATTCGCTCCCTGAAGAGATGAAACTGCTCGAGCAAGGTGACTTCGAAGTCTACTGCACACCAAGCCAATCAATCCCCAACTTGATGCGAGAAATTGGTCGAGTGAGAGAAGAGAGTTTCCGAGAAGTCGGAGAAGGCAGCGGACTTGCCTGTGACTTAGATGAGTATGACCTTTACTACCATCAACTGTTTGTGTGGAACAAAACCAAGGCTGAGTTAGTGGGCGCTTACCGACTTGGTATGGTCGACAAGTTAATCGCAGAACACGGGCTTGATAAGCTCTACTCTCGTAGCCTGTTTAACTACAATCAAGAGTTCATTGACACCTTAGATAACAGTATTGAACTTGGACGCTCAGTAGTGAGTAAGCCTTATCAGAAGAGTCTTAATTCACTGTTGCTCTTATGGAAAGGTATCGCGGCCTTTGTATATCGCCACCCTCAATATACCCATTTGTTTGGTCCGGTCAGTATCAGTAATGATTACAGCCACAATGCTCGTTTATTAATAGCGACCACCTTATCCATACACCATTACGATGAACAAAAAGCGAATCTGGTATCTCCTTCATCACCACTCAATACCAGTAGTAATGTGTTCTGGCAAAACCACCTGCTCTCTTCACTAGCAAGCGTCCCTCTGCTGTCAAAAGTATTGGCCCGTATGGAGCAAGGAAAAGGCCTACCTGTCTTATTGCGCCAATACCTTGGAATGAACGGTAAGCTGGTGTGTTTTAACGTCGACCCTTCATTTAATGATGCTCTGGATGGCTTGATTGTGGTTAATCTCAAGAAAGTACCATTGAAAACCCTAGGTAAATACATGGGAAGAGAACTCGCTCAAGATTATCTAGAACAGCACGCTCGACGTTGATTTCGCCTGCTCTGTACCTACACTCAAATAAGTGCGATGATTTCGGCACTTATTTGGGTTAGGTTATTTTCATGCACACCTCTTTTATCGAACAACTACAAAGCTTCGACTTCTCTCAAAGTCAGATTGAATCTCTATTAGCCGTCGCGAAACCGCTTGAACTGCCAACAAGACATATCCTCATCAATCAAGGAGAAATGGCGAGCTCAATCTACTTTGTACTTGAAGGCTTGTGCCATGCTTGCTACCTCACAGACGACGGTAAGCAATACAGCAAAGAGTTCTATTGGGAGCAAGACTGGATCATCGGCTTTGAGAGTTTGATAAAGAACCAAGCGTCCCCTTACCTACTAGAAACACTCACACCAATAACACTGTTAGAGCTACCAATGAACGCCGTTATCGAATGGCGCGCATCAAACAACCTTTTGTATTTAAAGTTGTTAGAAACTCAGCTAATGCATAAAGAAAACAAAGAACGCTTTATGCTGCTCTATACCCCAGAGCAACGTTACCAACTGTTCTGTGAACACTACCCCGATCTTGAGCAGCGCTTGAACGACAACCAAATTGCGGCTTACCTAGGTATAACCGCGATCAGTCTGAGCAGAATTAAAGGTCGAATTAACAATAGTTAATGCCAATAATCATCGCACATAGTACATTCAGAGCATCGATAATCTCTGGATGTAAACATGATCACTTGGCACTCAATTCCTTTCTCTCAACTTTCAACACAACAGCTTTATCAACTACTTAGATTACGAGTTGATGTATTTGTGGTTGAGCAAACTTGCCCCTATCCAGAGCTCGACGGTAAAGATACACTCGCAGGTGTCCATCACTTACTTGGCTACGCCAATGAAGAGTTAGTGGCATGTGCACGTTTATTACCACCAGGCACCAGTTACGACAACACAAGCATTGGCCGAGTTGCGACTAAACAATCTGCAAGAGGTAATGGTTTAGGGCATCAGCTAATAACAGAAGCATTGATGCGCTGTGAGACTCTTTGGCCTAAGACGACCATCGATATAGGAGCACAACAGCATCTTGAACACTTCTATGCGAACCACGGGTTCAAAACTATCTCAGAGATGTATCTGGAAGATGATATTCCCCATGTAGATATGAGATTAGAAAAGTAATGTCAAACATCACTGTCGGTATTTTATTGCTGATCGTGGGGAATCTGTTTGCCTCTTTTTCAGACGTAGCAGTCAAACTATTAAACGGTGAAGTTCCACCGCTTCAATATATTTTTTTCCGACAGTTGATATCGCTGATCATCATCACACCTTTTTGGCTACAGCAGAAAAAAGAGAAACGGCAATTGCAACAAGCCAAAGTAACTTTCATACGAGGGCAACTGATCTTAATTGGCAGTGGTTGTATGGTCGTTGCGATCACTCACTTGTCTTTGGCGACCGCCAATGCGGTGTTTTATATCGCCCCTCTACTGATGCTACCGCTCTCAATGTTTCTACTGAAGGAGCAACCGGCACTCGGTAAGGTTGTCGCGACAACCATAGGCTTCATTGGTGCGCTGATTGTATTAAGGCCTTCGCAATTTCACTGGGCAGCATTGTTTGCATTAGGCACAGCACTTACCCTAGCGCTATTTAATGTCTTAGTAAGAAAGCTTCCCAGTGAACAAACTGTCGTCACTACGCTGTGGTGGACAACGTTTTGCTCAATACCTGCTTCATTGGTACTTTGCCTAGTATACTGGCAACCCGTGTCTATAGAGCACTTGGGATATATAGCACTTAGTGCAACACTCATATTGAGCTATAACGGCCTTGCGGTTGCGGCCTATCAGAAAGCACACTCAAGCCAAATAGCATTGGCAGAATATTCGGGGCTAGTTTTTGTCGCGATTATTGGTGCGCTATGGTTCGATGAGATTCCAGATACGTTAACCTTTATCGGAATTATGTTGATTATTTTGCCGCTCGCCCCTTTCAAGCGATCAAAAAAAAGAGCTAATTATTAGCTCTTTTCTGTCTGATATTTATTCTAACTACACCCTTATAACGAGTAGTTCGATTTTATTTACTGCGACCAAAGCCACCATCAGATAAACGGAAAAACATCACCGAAGTATCGCCTTTCTCTAGCTGAAGAATATCTAATTGACCGGTTTCGGCAAGTTTAAAGCGAACTAGCTGACCTTTTCGGATCTGACTTAACGGCTTATCAGAACCTTCAATACGCACTAAGGCATTCAAGTCAGACAACGGTAAATCGTTGTTTCGAAAAACCTGCGCCAACGTATCACCCTGTTTAACCAGGTACTCCTGCCAATTGTTTTTGCTCGGTTCTGATGAACTGCTCTTGGCATTTTGCTGTTCGCTTAAGCCAACGGTGTTTATCTCAAGCTCGACGCGCGATGTTGTTGGAGCTGCGTCTACTTTAGGTTCTGGTAGCGGCACAAAAAGTAAGATTAATACGATCGGCGAAATCACCATCAACAGTCTCTGATGTAGTTTCGGTAATGAACCCCAACTTTGCGTTACCGAGGTCTTCATTTTCTTTATGTCGATAGAGCTCAATTTCGCTTTAATCTGTTCCAGTCTAACCTTGAGCTCTGCTAAGTGGTCAACTTTTTGCTTTTTCTTTTGACGACGATTCATGCCACTGCGTCCTATACATTGAATAACTACAGTATAAAAACCAAAGTACCAACAGTATAGATCTTTCCGTCACAACGGAGACCAAAGCGAGAAAATTGACATCCCTGTGATATCAGCACGGTAAAGCGTAAGTGATCAGGGGCTAGCCGTTTATTCAGGCTGCTAATACTGGTATTCTTACCCTTTTCGTACTGACAAAAAGAGTGACTTTTCATGTCTGAAGTAAAATTTGAAACTGTAGAGCAAAAAGCTAGCTACGGTATCGGTCTACAAATGGGCCAACAACTTGCTGGTTCTGGTCTTGAAGGCCTAAACGTTGACGCAATCGCTGCTGGTATCGCAACAGCTCTAGTTGGTGACATGCCAGCTATCGAAGTTGACGAAATCAACAACGCACTGCAAGAGCTACACACTCGTGGTGAAGCTGCACGTCAAGAACTAGCTAAAGTAGCTGCTGCTGACGGCGAAGCTTTCCTAACTGACAACGCTCTTCGTTCAGAAGTAACAGTTCTTGAGTCTGGTCTTCAGTACGAAGTACTAACTGAAGGTACTGGCGAAATCCCTACTGCAGACAAGCAAGTACGTGTTCACTACCACGGTGAACTAACTGACGGTACTGTTTTCGACAGCTCTGTATCTCGCGGTCAACCTGCTGAATTCCCAGTAACTGGCGTAATTCAAGGTTGGGTTCAAGCTCTACAAATGATGCCTGTTGGTTCTAAATGGAAGCTATACATCCCACAAGATCTAGCATACGGTGAGCGCAGCGCAGGTGCTGCAATCCCACCATTTGCTGCTCTAGTATTTGAAGTAGAACTTCTAGCTATTCTTTAATTTTTAAAAAGCCTCAGTAAAACAAAATACTATAGGCAAATAAAATTAAAATAATGTAACGGCGATGTGACTACATCGCCGTTTTTCGTTTATAGTGAAAGAGTAAATTACTTTATTACTTAAGGACAAATAATGAAGAAAGTACTCATCACCGTTTTAAGCAGCCTTGCTGTTGTCTCTTGCGCTAATACTAGCGATTCAGAACCAACCAGTTCTACTTCTGATACAAACTATTCCCAGTTAACTCAAACTGCGCTTATGGCAGCTGTGAATATGTGGTCTCAACAAAATGAGACGACACCTCTAGCAGATACCGTTGCAGATCAAGCATCTGTAACGAGTGACCAAGCTATTGGAGGAATTGGTTCCATGTTGGCTCTTGCACAAAATTCACTTGGCACTGCAGATAACAAAGAACTTTCGTCACTCATTCCAGGAATGTCGACGCTTGAATCTACTGGCTTAACGTCAGTACTAAACTCACAAGGCGCTGTTGAAAGTGCTTTCTCAGGTTTAGGTATGGACTCATCAATGATTACTACGTTTGCACCAATCATTCTTCAAGCGCTCCAATCACAAGGTGCGACTAGCGGCCTGATGGATTCACTTGCAGCTGTTTGGCAATAAACGAGTTAGCTGTTCGCTAAAAATATAGATAAGGGCACTTCGGTGCTCTTTTTTGTGCGTGGAAGAAAAATATTTGAGATATGAGATATGAGATATGAGATATGAGATATGAGATATGAGATATGAGATATGAGATATTTTCAAAAAATGGAGCAGATCAGGCAAGTAAAATGCCAAACATCGTGGTGCAATTTTTGATTTTCTACAGATACAAAAAAGCCGAGCTAATGCTCGGCTTTTGTATTAAGAATCTAGTATAGATTACTCAGCAGCTTCTTCAGCAGCTGGGCGGTCTACAAGCTCAATGTAAGCCATTGGAGCTTTATCACCAGTACGGAAACCACATTTAAGAATGCGAGTGTAACCACCTTGGCGAGCCGCGAAACGCGGGCCTAGTTCATTAAATAGTTTTGCTACCACTTCGTTATCACGAGTGCGAGCAAAAGCAAGACGACGGTTAGCAACACTGTCTGTCTTAGCTAGGGTAATCAACGGCTCAATTACGCGACGTAGTTCTTTTGCTTTAGGCACGGTAGTTTTAATAACTTCGTGACGAACAAGAGAGCTAGCCATGTTGCTGAACATCGCTTTGCGATGACTGCTGTTGCGGTTGAGTTGACGACCACTTTTACGATGGCGCATGACCTAATCCTTCTAACTTTTCGATTAATCTTCAGCGATTGACGCTGGTGGCCAGTTTTCTAGGCGCATGCCTAGAGAAAGACCACGTGAAGCAAGCACATCTTTAATCTCTGTAAGAGATTTCTTACCAAGGTTTGGCGTTTTAAGTAGCTCAACCTCAGTGCGCTGTACAAGATCACCGATGTAGTGAATCGCTTCTGCTTTCAAACAGTTAGCAGAGCGAACTGTTAGTTCAAGATCGTCTACAGGACGCAGTAGGATAGGATCGAATTCTGGCTTCTCTTCCTTCTCCTCAGGTACACGTACATCACGAAGATCTACGAACGCATCCAGTTGTTCAGCTAAAATAGTAGCTGCACGACGGATTGCTTCCTCAGGTTCAAGAGTACCGTTCGTTTCCATATCGATAACAAGCTTGTCTAAGTCAGTACGTTGTTCTACACGTGCCGCTTCTACAGCGTAGGCGATTTTATCGACCGGGCTGTAAGTAGCGTCAACAAGTAGACGACCGATTGGACGCTCATCTTCTTCAGTATGGATACGAGCTGAAGCTGGAACGTAACCACGACCACGTTCAACTTTGATACGCATAGCGATCTCAGCGTTGTCATCCGTTAGGTGACAAATAACGTGCTCAGGGTTAGCGATCTCTACATCACCATCGTGGGTGATGTCACCTGCAACAACAGGGCCTGAGCCTGATTTGTTCAGTGTTATAAACACTTCATCTTTGCCTTCAGCAACGCGTACAGCCAAACCTTTAAGGTTTAGAAGGATTTCTAGGATATCTTCCTGAACGCCTTCTTTAGTACTGTATTCGTGTAGCACACCTTCGATTTCAACTTCTGTTACGGCACAACCCGGCATAGAAGATAGAAGAATGCGGCGAAGAGCATTACCTAGAGTGTGGCCGAAACCGCGCTCTAATGGCTCAAGAGTTACTTTCGCGTGTGTCGTATTGATCTGTTCAATGTCAACAAGACGCGGCTTAAGAAATTCTGTTACAGAACCCTGCATTGTGTCCTCTCTTTTTTTAACCTTACTTAGAGTAAAGTTCGACGATCAAGTGTTCATTGATGTCAGCTGATAGGTCAGAACGCTCAGGCATACGCTTGAATGTACCTTCCATCTTGCTAGCATCTACTTCAATCCAAGTTGGCTTTTCACGTTGTTCAGCAACTTCTAGAGCCGCTTTAATACGAGATTGCTGTTTAGCTTTCTCGCGGATAGAAACAACGTCGTTTGCCGCTACTTTGAAAGAAGGAACGTTTACAACTTTACCGTTAACTAGAATAGACTTGTGGCTAACTAGTTGACGAGATTCAGCACGAGTAGCGCCAAAGCCCATACGGTAAACTACGTTATCAAGACGACCTTCAAGAAGCTGAAGCAGGTTTGCACCTGTGTTGCCTTTAAGACGTGCAGCTTCTTTGTAGTAGTTGCGGAATTGTTTTTCTAGAACGCCGTAGATACGACGAACTTTTTGCTTCTCACGAAGCTGAACGCCATACTCAGATAGACGACCGCGACGAGCGCCGTGTACACCTGGTGCGTTATCAATTTTACACTTGGTATCGATCGCACGGACACCAGACTTAAGAAATAAGTCAGTACCTTCGCGACGGCTAAGCTTCAGCTTAGGACCCAAATATCTTGCCATGATCTTTCTCCAATATTCCTAGAAACGAAACTTAAACGCGACGTTTCTTAGGTGGACGACAACCGTTATGAGGGATTGGTGTCGCATCAACAATGTTAGTGATACGGAAACCAGCAGCGTTCAGTGCACGAACTGTAGATTCGCGACCTGGACCTGGACCCTTAACCATAACTTCCAAGTTCTTTAGGCCATATTCTTTAGCCATTTCACCACAACGCTCAGCTGCAACTTGTGCTGCGAACGGAGTAGATTTACGAGAACCACGGAAACCTGAACCACCTGCTGTAGCCCATGCAAGAGCGTTGCCTTGACGGTCAGTGATAGTTACGATTGTGTTGTTGAAAGAAGCATGAATGTGCGCTACGCCATCAGCTACTTGCTTGCGTACGCGCTTACGCGCGCGAGTTGGTTGTTTTGCCATTGTACTCTACCTTATCCGACTATTTCTTGATCGGCTTGCGCGGACCCTTACGGGTGCGAGCGTTGGTTTTAGTACGCTGTCCACGTAGTGGTAGACTGCGACGATGACGAAGACCGCGGTAACAGCCAAGGTCCATAAGACGCTTGATGTTCATCGATACTTCACGACGTAGATCACCTTCTACAGTGTATTTAGCTACACCATCACGCAGTTGATCGATCTGCTCTTCAGTTAGTTCACTGATCTTAGCATCTTCAGCAATACCCACTTCAGCTAGAATAGCTTGAGAGCGAGTTTTACCAATACCGTAGATTGCAGTAAGTGCAATTACAGAATGCTTATGATCAGGAATGTTAATGCCGGCTATACGGGCCATTATTCACTCCTAAGGGGTTCATAAAAGAATTATCCGCAGCAAAGCCCGTGATGGATACGCTGCGGCATACTACTTCTTTTGCACGCAAAAGGTAGGCCGAGGAATATACTCGACTCTACCTAGTATTTCAAGTAAAAATTTCTGCTGATTAGCCTTGGCGTTGCTTATGCTTTGGCTCACTGCAAATCACGCGAACGACACCGTTACGCTTGATAACTTTACAGTTACGGCAGATTTTTTTAACGGAAGCACGAACTTTCATTGCTAAACTCCGTAAATGGAATCGAAATAATCACAACCGAATTAACGGCCGTAACCTTTCAGATTCGCTTTCTTTAACACAGAATCATACTGTTGTGACATCAGATGAGTCTGTACCTGTGCCATAAAATCCATGATAACAACCACTACGATTAGTAGTGATGTGCCGCCAAAGTAGAAACGAACGTTCCACGCGACCATCATGAATTCAGGAATCAGACATATAAAAGTAATGTATAGAGCGCCCGCAAGGGTTAGTCTAGTCATCACTTTATCGATATATTTCGCTGTCTGCTCACCTGGGCGGATACCGGGTACGAATGCACCAGACTTCTTCAAGTTATCAGCTGTTTCACGTGGGTTAAACACCAACGCTGTATAGAAGAAACAGAAGAAGATTATAGCTGCTGCATAAAGCATTACATACAGAGGCTGACCTGGGCTAAGAGCTAATGACACGTCAGTTAACCAACCGAACGCGCTGCTTTCACCATTTTGACCAAACCACTGCGCTAATGTTCCTGGGAACAAAATAATACTTGATGCAAAAATCGCTGGAATAACACCTGCCATATTAATCTTAAGTGGCAAATGAGAGCTTTGTGCTGCAAAAACTTTACGACCTTGTTGACGCTTCGCATAGTTAACGACGATACGACGTTGACCACGCTCCATGAAAACTACGAAGTAAATTACAGCAAAAGACAATACCGCGATAAACAACAGAAGAAGCACATGCAATTCACCTTGACGCGCTTGCTCGATTGTTTGACCGATTGCAGAAGGCAATCCAGCAACAATACCTGCAAATATCAGAATGGAAATACCATTACCGATTCCTCGCTCAGTGATCTGTTCACCTAACCACATCAAAAACATGGTACCAGTTACTAAACTCACGGTAGCAATAAGCGTAAACATGGTTTGGTTGATAACAACCAGATTGTCGACCATGTTTGGTAAGCCTGTTGCGATACCAATAGCTTGGAATGTTGCAAGTACAAGCGTGCCGTAGCGTGTATATTGGCTTATCTTACGACGGCCTGCTTCACCCTCTTTCTTGAGTTCTGCTAACGCTGGATGAACTACAGTTAACAATTGGACTACGATCGATGCCGAAATGTACGGCATGATACCCAATGCTAATATAGATGCACGCTCAAGAGCACCACCGGAGAACATGTTAAACATTTCTACGATGGTACCTTTTTGCTGATCGAACAAATCGGCAAGTACAGCTGCGTCAATACCAGGGATCGGCACAAAAGAGCCGGCTCGGAATACTAAAAGTGCACCAATTACGAATAATAAGCGCGACTTTAGTTCACTTAAGCCGCTCTGAGCACTACGAAAATCTTGTCCTGGTTTCTTAGCCATCTGTACCTCGTTCCTCGAGATTATTCCTCGATTTTACCGCCTGCAGCTTCGATTGCAGCTTTAGCGCCTTTAGTCACGCGTAGACCTTTAACAGTCACAGCTTTGCTTAGGTCACCAGAAAGAACGATCTTAACAAACTCGATGTTCTTAGTGATAACGTTAGCAGCTTTAAGGCTGTTAAGATCAACTACGTCACCTGTTACTTTCGCTAGCTCAGCTAGACGAACTTCAGCAGACACTAGGCTCTTACGAGAAGTGAAACCGAATTTAGGTAGACGTTGTTTTAGAGGCATTTGACCGCCTTCAAAACCTGGACGAACAGAGCCGCCAGAACGTGACTTTTGACCTTTGTGACCGCGGCCACCTGTTTTACCAAGGCCAGAACCGATACCACGACCTACACGCTTCTTAGAAGGTTTAGAGCCAGCAGCCGGTGATAGAGTATTCAAACGCATTCTGATTACTCCTCAATCTTAACCATGTAGTAAACCTTGTTGATCATACCGCGTATACACGGTGTATCTTCAAGTTCTACTGTATGGTTGATGCGACGAAGACCTAGACCTTTAAGGCACGCTTTGTGCTTAGGTAGGCGACCAATTGAGCTTTTAGTTTGAGTTACTTTAATAGTTGCCATCGTGTTCTTACTCCGAAATAGATTCAACAGTTAGACCACGTTTAGCAGCAACCATTTCTGGTGACTTAACGTCCACTAGAGCACCAATCGTTGCGCGAACAACGTTGATAGGGTTCGTAGAACCGTATGCTTTAGAAAGAACGTTATGTACGCCTGCAACTTCAAGTACGGCACGCATTGCACCACCGGCAATAACACCTGTACCTTCAGCAGCTGGCTGCATGTAAACTTTAGAGCCCGAATGACGACCTTTCACCGGGTGGTGAAGAGTGCCTTCGTTAAGCGCAACAGTAACCATGTTACGACGCGCTTTTTCCATTGCTTTTTGAATCGCTGCAGGTACTTCACGAGCTTTGCCGTAACCGAAACCTACGCGACCATTACCGTCACCAACTACTGTTAGTGCAGTGAAGCTCATGATTCGACCACCTTTAACCGTCTTAGATACACGGTTAACAGCGATCAGCTTTTCTTGCAAATCATTAGCTTGTTGTTGTTCTTTAGCCATCTTCCAACCCTACCTTAGAATTTCAGACCAGCTTCGCGAGCAGAATCTGCTAGCGCCGCTACTCGACCGTGGTATTGGAAACCAGAACGATCAAATGCAACTGAAGCTACGCCTTTTTCAAGAGCGCGCTCAGCAACAGCTTTACCAACTGCTTTAGCTGCATCAACGTTACTAGTGTTCTTAACTTGCTCACGGATCGCTTTTTCTACAGTAGAAGCAGCTGCGATAACCTCAGAGCCGTTTGCCGAGATAACTTGAGCGTAAACGTGGCGAGGAGTACGGTGTACTACCAAGCGAGTTACGCCAAGTTCTGCAATCTTACGACGTGCACGTGTAGCACGACGGATGCGAGATGCTTTCTTATCCATAGTGATACCTTACTTCTTCTTAGCTTCTTTAGTACGCACATTTTCATCTGCGTAACGAACACCTTTACCTTTATAAGGTTCAGGAGCACGGTAAGAACGAATGTCAGCCGCAACTTGACCTACTACTTGCTTATCGCAACCAGTAATAATGATCTCAGTTTGGCTAGGGCACTCAGCTTTAATACCTTCAGGTAGAGCGTGCTCTACTGGGTGAGAAAAGCCTAGTGTTAGACCTACAGAGTTGCCTTTGATAGCAGCACGGTAACCAACACCTTTAAGAGTTAACTTCTTAACGAAGCCCTGAGTAACACCCACAACCATGTTATTAACTAGAGCGCGAGCTGTACCAGCCTGTGCCCATGCGTTAGTAACACCTTCTTTCGGACCGAAAGTTAGGTTGTTTTCTTCCTGTGCAATAACTACGGCGCTGTTAAGAACGCGAGTAAGCTCACCTTTGCTACCTTTTACAGTAACTTCTTGGCCGTTTAGTTTCACCTCTACGCCAGCTGGAATAGCGACAGGTGCTTTAGCAACACGAGACATAATCTACTCCTTAAGCTACGTAACAGATGATTTCACCGCCAAGACCTGCTTTGCGAGCAGCACGGTCAGACATCAGACCCTTGGAAGTAGAAACAACTGCAATACCAAGACCACCCATCACTGTAGGTAAAGAGTCTTTATTTTTATAAACTCTTAGACCAGGACGTGATACGCGCTTGATTTGCTCGATTACAGGTTTAGCTTGGAAGTACTTAAGTGTAACTTCTAGCTCAGGTTTTGCTTCGCTGTCAACAGCGAAGTCAACGATGTAACCTTCAGCTTTAAGTAATGCAGCAATTGCAACTTTAAGCTTTGAAGAAGGCATTTTTACAGCAACTTTATTTGCTGCCTGACCGTTGCGAACGCGGGTCAGCATATCCGAAATCGGATCTTGCATGCTCATAAGATTTACTCCAAATGATTAAGTGGCAATTACCAGCTAGCCTTACGAAGACCCGGAATCTCGCCTTTCATGCAAGCCTCACGAACCTTAATACGGCTTAGACCGAATTTACGTAGGAAACCGTGTGGACGACCAGTTTGGTTGCAACGGTTGCGCTGACGTGATGCACTTGAATCACGTGGAAGAGATTGCAGTTTAAGAACCGCATTCCAACGATCTTCTTCAGATGCGTTTACATCGCTAATGATAACTTTTAGCGCAGAACGCTTTTCAGCGAACTTAACTACTAGTTTTGCACGTTTAGCTTCACGTGCTTTCATTGATTGTTTAGCCATAACAGTAACCCTACCCTTACTTACGGAATGGGAAGTTAAAGGCAGCCAGCAGAGCTCGGCCTTCCTCATCGGATCCCGCAGAAGTCGTGATAGTAATATCAAGACCGCGGACACGATCGACTTTATCGTAGTCGATTTCCGGAAAGATGATTTGCTCGCGAACGCCCATGCTGTAGTTACCGCGTCCGTCAAAAGACTTAGCGCTAACACCACGGAAATCACGTACACGTGGAAGTGCGATAGAGATTAAACGCTCTAAAAATTCCCACATGCGCTCACCACGCAAGGTTACTTTACAACCGATTGGGTAGCCTTCACGAATTTTGAAACCAGCTACAGATTTACGCGCTTTAGTGATAAGTGGCTTTTGACCAGAGATCGTTGCCATATCAGCTGCTGCGTTTTCTAGCAGTTTCTTATCGTTGATTGCTTCACCAACGCCCATATTTAGGGTGATTTTCTCAATCCTAGGGACTTGCATGACGCTTGTGTAGCTGAACTCTTTGGTAAGCTCAGCGACTACAGACGACTTGTAGTAATCATGCAGTTTCGCCATAGTAGAACTCCAAATTACTTCTAATTAGTTAGAAACAGTTTCGCCGTTAGATTTGAAGAAACGAACTTTCTTGCCATCTTCGATACGGAAACCGATACGGTCTGCTTTACCAGTAGCCGCGTTAAAGACTGCAACGTTAGAAGCATCAATAGCTGCTTCTTGTTCAACGATGCCACCTTGTTGACCTAGAGCCGGAACCGGCTTTTGGTGCTTTTTAACAAGATTGATGCCTTCAACAACAACTTTACCAGTTGTCAGAACCTTAGTTACTTTACCTTTCTTGCCTTTATCTTTACCAGCAAGAATGATTACTTCGTCATTACGACGGATTTTAGCTGCCATGTTGCCGCTCCTTACAGAACTTCAGGTGCAAGTGATACAATCTTCATGAATTTCGCGTTACGAAGTTCACGAGTCACAGGACCAAAGATACGTGTGCCGACTGGTTGCTCAGTAGTGTCATTTAACAATACACAAGCATTACTGTCGAAGCGAATGACAGAACCGTCTGGGCGACGAACGCCTTTACGGGTGCGAACTACTACCGCCTTCAGAACATCACCTTTCTTTACTTTACCGCGAGGAATCGCTTCCTTCACTGTAACCTTGATGACGTCACCGATATGTGCATAACGGCGGTGAGAGCCACCCAGAACCTTAATACACATTACCTTGCGCGCGCCAGAGTTATCTGCTGCGTCAAGTGTACTTTGCATCTGGATCATTGTTAGTGCTCCGCTAAATATTAAAACTAGACCCTCTCGGGTCGGGCTGCCTCTTTAAAAGGGACGCGAATTGTACCACCCTTTTTTTAAATTGGGTAGACAAAAAACAAGCGGCTCCAAAAAATTATTTGGAGCCGCTTATAAGTTATAGAATTACAAAGATTAAATCTTCGCTTTTTCTAGAACTTTAACCAATGTCCAAGACTTAGTCTTAGACAGAGGACGACACTCAGCGATTTCAACTTTGTCGCCTAGGCCACAAGTGTTGTCTTCGTCGTGTGCGTGTACTTTAGTCGTGCGTTTGATGAACTTACCGTAAATCGGGTGTTTTACAGTACGCTCAATAGCAACAACGATAGACTTGTCCATCTTGTCACTTACTACACGGCCTTGCTGGATGCGGTTAGTTTCGCTCATTATGCGTCTGCCTTTTCAGTCAAAACAGTTTTCACACGTGCGATGTCACGGCGTACAGCTTTTAGAGTATGAGTTTGCTGAAGTTGACCAGTTGCAGCTTGCATGCGCAAGTTAAACTGTTCACGTAGCAAATTCAATAGCTCAGCGTTAAGCTCTTCAACGTTCTTTTCGCGTAGATCTTGTGCTTTCATCACATCACCTGCTTAGTTACAAAAGTAGTTTTAACAGGCAGTTTGCGCGCCGCTAGGCGGAACGCTTCACGTGCCAACTCTTCAGGTACGCCATTCATCTCGTACATAACTTTGCCTGGTTGGATTTGAGCAACCCAATACGCAACTGAACCTTTACCTTTACCTTGACGAACTTCAAGAGGCTTTTCAGTAATAGGTTTGTCTGGGAAAACACGGATCCAGATTTGACCTTGACGCTTAATGTGACGTGTCATAGCACGACGTGCCGCTTCGATTTGACGTGCAGTCAGACGACCACGGCCAACAGCTTTAAGACCGAATTCGCCGAAGCTTACTTCAGTACCTTTAGCTAGACCACGGTTACGACCAGTCATAACCTTGCGGAACTTAGTACGTTTTGGTTGTAGCATCGTTCGACTCCTTACTTACGGCCTTTACGCTGCTTCTTAGGCTTATCGCCTTTTGGCTCTACTGCGTTAGCAGCTGGCATTCCGCCTAGAATCTCACCTTTGAAGATCCAAACTTTAATGCCGATCACACCGTATTGAGTGTGAGCCGAAGAAGTTGCGTAATCAATGTCTGCACGTAGAGTGTGTAGAGGCACACGGCCTTCACGGTACCACTCTGAACGTGCGATTTCAGCACCGCCAAGACGGCCGCCTACTTGTACTTTGATGCCTTTAGCGCCTAGACGCATAGCATTTTGTACCGCACGCTTCATTGCACGACGGAACATAACACGACGCTCTAGTTGAGACGCGATGCTATCAGCTACAAGCTGACCATCTAGCTCAGGTTTACGTACTTCAGCGATGTTAATTTGCGCTGGTACACCTGCGATTTTAGCTACAGCTGCGCGTAGCTTCTCTACGTCTTCACCTTTCTTACCGATAACAACGCCAGGGCGAGCAGTGTGAATAGTCACACGGATGCTCTTAGCTGGACGCTCGATAACGATACGAGATAATGATGCTTTTTGTAGTTCCTTGGTAAGGAACTGACGTACCTTGAAGTCGCCGTCTAGGTTGTCAGCGAATTCGTTGGTATTAGCAAACCATGTAGCATTCCAAGGCTTGACGATGCCAAGACGAATACCATTAGGATGTACTTTCTGACCCATTGCTTACTCTCCTAGTCTTTAGCGATCTGCTACAACAATAGTGATGTGGCTTGAACGCTTCAAGATACGATCCGCACGGCCTTTAGCACGAGGCATAATACGCTTCATGATAGGGCCCTCATCTACGAAGATTTTAGCGACATTTAGATCGTCGATATCTGCACCTTCGTTATGTTCCGCGTTAGCGATAGCTGACTCAAGAACTTTCTTAACTAAAACAGCAGCTTTTTTGTTGCTGAAAGTTAGAATTTCTAGAGCCTGGTCTACCGACTTACCGCGAATTTGGTCTGCAACTAAGCGAGCTTTCTGTGGAGAAATACGAGCAAAGTTATGTTTAGCTAAAGCTTCCATCATCTACTCCTTATTTCTTCTTAGCTTTCTTATCTGCAGCATGACCGCGATAAGTACGAGTTGGTGCAAATTCGCCTAGTTTGTGACCGATCATTTCTTCGGTAACGAAAACAGGGACGTGCTGACGACCATTATGGACAGCGATGGTCAAACCAATCATTGTTGGGATGATCATTGAGCGACGGGACCAAGTCTTAATAGGCTTTTTGTCTCCGCTTTCCACCGCTTTCTCTACCTTCTTCAGCAAGTGTAGGTCAATAAAAGGACCTTTCTTGAGAGAACGTGGCATGGCGATTCCTCTTTATAAATTATTTAGTGCGACGACGTACGATGTACTTGTCAGTGCGCTTATTCTTACGAGTCTTGAAGCCCTTAGTAGGAACGCCCCAAGGAGATACTGGGTGACGACCACCAGATGTGCGGCCTTCACCACCACCATGTGGGTGATCCACCGGGTTCATTACTACACCACGTACGGTTGGACGTACGCCGCGCCAGCGTGAAGCACCAGCTTTACCAAGTTCACGTAGCATATGCTCAGAGTTACCAACTTCACCGATCGTTGCACGACCTTCAGAAAGTACTTTGCGCATTTCACCAGAACGTAGACGAATAGTTACGTATGCACCATCGCGAGCGATGATTTGAGCATAAGCACCAGCCGAACGAGCTAGTTGTGCACCTTTACCAGGCTTAAGTTCAACACAGTGTACAGTAGAACCTACTGGGATGTTGCGCATCGGCAGAGTGTTACCTGCTTTGATTGCAGCATCTACGCCAGATTGAATCTGATCGCCTGCGTTAACACCTTTAGGTGCAATGATGTAACGACGCTCACCGTCTGCGTACAGAACTAGAGCGATGTTAGCACTACGGTTTGGATCGTATTCTAGACGCTCAACTTTCGCTGGGATGCCATCTTTAGTACGTTTGAAGTCAATCAGACGGTAATGGTGCTTATGACCACCACCGATGTGACGTACTGTAATACGACCGTTGTTGTTACGACCACCGTTCTTAGAGTTTTTCTCTAAAAGTGGTGCGTATGGCTTACCCTTGTGCAGGTCAGCGTTAACAACTTTAACGACGTGACGACGACCAGGGGAAGTCGGCTTACATTTAACAATAGCCATTTTTACTACTCCTGTTATTCCGCGCCGCCAACGAAGTCAAGATCTTGACCTTCTTTCAAAGTAACGTAGGCTTTCTTAATGTCTGAACGACGGCCTTCACGCATACCTTGACGTTTGGTCTTACCCTTTAATACAAGAGTATTTACAGACTTAACTTCAACTTCAAATAGCTTTTCTACAGCTGCTTTGATCTCTTTCTTAGTTGCATCTTTAGCTACTTTGAAAACGATAGTGTTCGCTTTCTCAGCTGCCATAGTTGCTTTTTCAGAGATGTGCGGAGCACGTAGAACTTTTAAGATACGCTCTTCAGTGATCATGCTAGCATCTCCTCAACTTGCTTAACTGCATCAGCAGTCATCAGAACCTTGTCGAAAGCGATTAGTGATACTGGATCAACACCAGCAACATCACGTGCATCTACTTTGTAAAGGTTACGAGCAGCTAAGAATAGATTTTCATCTACTTCGCCAGTCACAATCAGAACGTCGCTTAGCTCAAGCTCTTTAAGCTTAGCTGCAAGTTCTTTTGTTTTTGGTGCTTCTACAGAGAAGTTATCAACAACGATTAAACGCTCTTGACGAACTAGCTCAGAAAGAATGCTTTTCATAGCACCGCGATACATTTTTTTGTTTACTTTTTGGCTGTGATCTTGTGGTTTCGCAGCAAAAGTAACACCACCTGTACGCCAGATTGGGCTACGAATTGTACCAGCACGTGCACGGCCAGTACCTTTTTGGCGCCATGGCTTAGCACCGCCGCCTGATACTTCAGAACGAGTCTTTTGAGCACGAGTACCTTGACGAGCACCTGCTGCATATGCAACAACTACTTGGTGTACTAGAGCTTCGTTAAAGTCACGTCCGAAAGTAGTCTCGGAAACAGTTAGTGCATCAGCACCTTTAACCATCAATTCCATTACTTACTCCTAGACGTTATGCTTTAACAGCAGGTTTTACGATCACGTTACCGCCTGTTGAGCCTGGTACTGCACCTTTAATAAGGAGTAGATTGCGCTCAGCGTCAACACGTACGATCTCTAGGTTTTGAGTCGTTACACGCTCAGCTCCCATGTGACCTGCCATTTTCTTGCCTTTAAACACGCGGCCTGGAGTTTGACATTGGCCAATTGAACCCGGTGCGCGGTGAGACAAAGAGTTACCGTGAGTCATATCTTGAGTAGAGAAATTCCAACGCTTGATAGCGCCTTGGAAGCCTTTACCTTTAGATGTACCAGTAACGTCTACTTTTTTAATTTCGTTGAAAAGTTCTACGTTTAGCTCAGCGCCAACTTCAAACTCTTCGCCGTTTTCTAAACGGAATTCCCAAAGACCGCGACCTGCTTCTACACCCGCTTTCGCGAAGTGACCAGCTTCAGGTTTAGTTACACGGTTAGCTTTCTTAGCACCAGTAGTTACTTGGATTGCTGCGTAGCCGTCTGTCTCAAGAGTTTTAACTTGAGAAATACGGTTCGCTTCAACCTCAACAACAGTTACTGGGATAGAAACGCCTTCTTCAGTAAATACGCGGGTCATACCCACTTTACGTCCGACTAGACCAATCATTATTCTTATCTCCCTTAACCTAGGCTGATTTGAACATCAACGCCAGCTGCAAGATCAAGACGCATTAGAGCATCAACAGTTTTATCTGTTGGCTCAACGATGTCGATCAAACGCTTGTGAGTACGAATTTCGTACTGGTCACGTGCATCTTTGTTGACGTGTGGAGAGGTAAGAACAGTGAAACGCTCTTTACGAGTAGGAAGTGGAATAGGACCACGAACCTGTGCGCCAGTACGTTTTGCTGTTTCAACGATTTCCGCAGTTGAAGCATCGATTAACTTGTAATCAAAAGCTTTAAGGCGGATACGAATACGTTGGTTCTGCATGAGACAGAGCTCCAATTATTAAAAATTACACAAACAATATCGCCACTCAAGCTCGAAAGAACGAGAGAATGCCGATTGATTTATGTGAAACCGTAGCATCCAAAATCAGGACGCATTGTCAGTTAACTTTTGAAGCAAACACGAAGTTTACTATTTTTATTAACCGCGAACATAAGCTGAGTATACATTACTAGGTAAGACCTACTCCTCAGTGCTCATTGGTTCACAAACCGGCGTTAGCCAGTGCGATGCATTATACAGATCACGTTTTAGGATGCAAGTAGCGTTGGGGAAATAATCGAAATATATTGAAGGAAGGCGTTTTTTGTCTTGGGGTCGCGTGTAGTAAAGAGGTATTTCTTTATAAATAACAAAAGGGAAGCCGAAGCTTCCCTTTTCAGATGCGTGCTCTTCTAATGAAGAGTGTGCAAAAATCTAAATGCTATTAAGCGAAGATTTTAGCTACAACACCAGCACCAACTGTACGGCCACCTTCGCGGATTGCGAAACGTAGACCTTCGTCCATTGCGATTGGAGCGATTAGCTCAACAGTCATTTGAACGTTGTCACCTGGCATTACCATTTCTACGCCTTCAGGTAGAGTGATATCGCCTGTTACGTCAGTTGTACGGAAGTAGAACTGTGGACGGTAACCCTTGAAGAAAGGAGTGTGACGGCCGCCTTCGTCTTTAGAAAGTACGTATACTTCAGACTCGAACTTAGTATGTGGGTTGATTGAACCTTTAGCAGAAAGTACTTGGCCACGTTCAACGTCATCACGCTTAGTACCACGTAGAAGTGCACCAACGTTCTCACCTGCACGACCTTCGTCAAGCAGTTTACGGAACATTTCAACACCAGTACAAGTAGTAAGAGTAGTTTCTTTGATACCAACGATTTCTACTTCGTCACCTACACGTAGGATACCGCGTTCGATACGACCAGTAACTACTGTACCACGACCTTGGATTGAGAATACATCTTCAATAGGAAGTAGGAACGGTAGATCAACAGCACGCTCTGGAAGTGGAATGTAAGAATCTAGTGCTTCTGCAAGCTCAACGATCTTGTCTTCCCACTGCTTTTCGCCGTTTAGAGCGCCAAGTGCAGAACCTTGAATTACTGGAAGGTCGTCTCCTGGGTATTCGTACTCAGAAAGAAGCTCACGAACTTCCATTTCTACTAGCTCAAGTAGCTCTTCGTCATCAACCATGTCACATTTGTTCATGAATACGATGATGTAAGGGATACCAACTTGACGACCAAGTAGGATGTGCTCACGAGTTTGTGGCATAGGGCCATCTGTAGCAGCAACAACTAGGATACCGCCGTCCATTTGAGCAGCACCAGTGATCATGTTTTTAACATAATCGGCGTGTCCAGGACAGTCTACGTGTGCGTAGTGACGTGCAGGAGTATCGTACTCAACGTGAGAAGTTGCGATTGTGATACCGCGCTCGCGCTCTTCTGGAGCGTTATCGATAGATGCGAAATCTTTAGCAACACCGCCGTACACTTTTGCAAGTGTAGTACAGATAGCAGCAGTTAGAGTTGTTTTACCGTGGTCAACGTGGCCGATAGTACCAACGTTTACGTGCGGTTTCGTACGTTCAAATTTTTCTTTAGACACAATCGTGTTCCTTCCTAGTTATGATTCGCCACGTTCATTATTGAGCGAGACGCGCCAGAAATTGCTATTTTATGCGCCAACTCTCGTTAGCGCAATATTTGGACGCATTGTTCTTTCAAAAAATGAAAAAAAATGCCTCCCTCTTGTTTAACCACGCTCTGCAATGATTGCATTTGCAACATTTTTTGGCACTTCAGCGTACTCACTAAACTCCATAGAGTAAGAAGCACGACCTTGTGTCGCAGAACGTAAATCAGTTGCGTAACCGAACATGACAGACAACGGAACTTGTGCACGAATTATCTTCAGGCCAGCTGTCCCCTCGTCCATACCTTCGATGAGGCCACGGCGACGATTAATATCACCAACAACATCACCCATCCAGTCTTCTGGAGTAGTTACTTCAACTTTCATCATAGGCTCAAGCAGAACCGGTTGCGCTTCAAGTGCACCCGATCTGAAAGCCATAGAGGCAGCGATTGTAAACGCCATCTCACTTGAATCTACTTCATGGTAAGAACCATCATATAGTGTAGCTTTGATATCCAAAACTGGATAGCCGGCAAGTACACCATTGTTCATCTGCTCTTCAACGCCTTTAGCAACTGAAGCGATAAACTCTTTTGGTACAATACCGTTGGCAATTTCGTTTACGAAGACAAAACCTTCGCCAACTTCTGATGGTTCTAATTTAAGCCATACGTGACCGTATTGACCTTTACCACCATGTTCGCGGATGAATTTACCTTCCGCTTTCGCGGTACCACGAATGGTCTCACGGTAAGCAACTTGAGGATTACCAACGTTGCAGTTAACGTTAAATTCACGTTTCATGCGGTCAACGATGATATCTAAGTGCAGTTCACCCATGCCAGAGATTAGTGTCTGGCCTGTTTCGTCATCCGTTTCAACACGGAACGATGGATCTTCTGCAGCTAGTTTACCTAACGCGATGGTCATTTTATCTTGATCAGCTTGAGAGCGAGGCTCTACAACGATCTGAATTACTGGGTCTGGGAATTCCATGCGCTCAAGAACGATTTTATGGTTCTGGTCACAAAGCGTCTCACCAGTGGTAACATCTTTAAGGCCAATAATGGCTGCGATGTCACCTGCTCGTACTTCTTTTACTTCTTCACGCTTGTTTGAGTGCATTTGAACAATGCGCCCTAAACGTTCACGTTGTTTCTTCACTGAGTTGTAAGCTGTTTTACCGCTTTCAACCACACCAGAGTAAACACGAATGAAAGTTAAAGTACCAACAAATGGGTCTGTTGCTATTTTAAATGCTAGCGCTGAGAACGGTTCTTTATCGTCTGCATGACGCTCTACTTCGTTCTCGTCTTCATCGGTACCTTTAATTGCAGGTACATCGACTGGAGAAGGAAGGAAGTCAACCACTGCATCTAGAACAGCCTGTACACCTTTATTTTTGAAAGCACTACCGCAAGTTGCGAGTACGATTTCATTGTTAAGGGTACGAGTACGAAGACCTTGTTTGATTTCAGCTTCTGTCAATTCACCTTCTTCAAGGTACTTATCCATCAGCTCTTCATTTGCTTCTGCAGCAGCTTCAACAAGTTCTGTACGATATTCTTCAGCCATCTCTTGCATGTCAGCTGGAATATCTTCGTACGTAAAAGTCATGCCTTGGTCAGCTTCGTTCCAGTTAATTGCCTTCATCTTAATAAGATCGACAACACCCTGGAAATTTTCTTCAGCACCAATGTTAAGTTGAATTGGGATAGGAGTCGCGCCTAGGCGATCCTTGATCTGTTCAACTACACGCAAGAAATCTGCGCCTGTACGGTCC
Source organism: Vibrio sp. L3-7 (assembly GCF_963898195.1). Taxonomy (NCBI): domain Bacteria; kingdom Pseudomonadati; phylum Pseudomonadota; class Gammaproteobacteria; order Vibrionales; family Vibrionaceae; genus Vibrio; species Vibrio sp. L3-7. Next base: position 83,371 of record NZ_CAWQUW010000074.1, read on the forward strand.
ATTTTGTTAACGAAAACCATACGTGGAACTTGGTACTTATCAGCTTGACGCCATACTGTCTCTGACTGAGGTTCAACACCAGATGAGCCACAGAAAACAACTACTGCACCATCAAGTACACGCAAAGAACGTTCAACTTCGATAGTGAAGTCTACGTGTCCAGGGGTATCAATGATGTTGATACGGTGGTCTGAGTACTGAGCTTCCATACCACGCCAAAACGTAGTCGTTGCTGCTGAAGTGATCGTAATACCGCGCTCTTGCTCTTGCTCCATCCAATCCATGGTTGCTGCACCATCGTGAACTTCGCCGATTTTGTGAGAAAGACCGGTATAGAACAGAATACGTTCACTTGTGGTTGTTTTACCTGCATCTACGTGAGCAACGATACCGATATTACGGTATTGCTCTATAGGAGTTTTACGAGCCACGGTTGAATCCTCTTATTAGAGACTTAGGGACTATTGCTATGTCTAGATTATGCGTTAAAAGCGATGCTTCGCTAAAAAGTGCTTGCCCTAGAAATAGCAATAGTTCCTAGCATAAGCATAGGAACTAAAGAAGTGCCACAAGGAATCTTGCAGCACTAAAAAGGTATTACCAGCGGTAATGTGCGAACGCTTTGTTTGCGTCAGCCATGCGGTGAATGTCTTCACGTTTCTTAACCGCAGTACCTTTGTTCTCAGACGCGTCTAGCATTTCAGCAGCTAGGCGTTGAGCCATAGATTTTTCACCACGCTTACGCGCAGCTTCAACTACCCAACGCATAGCAAGAGCGTTACGGCGAACCGGACGAACTTCTACAGGTACTTGGTAAGTTGAACCACCCACACGGCGAGATTTAACTTCTACCGCTGGACGAACATTTTCAAGAGCTTCTTCAAATACAGCTAAGTGATCTTTACCAGATTTCTCAGCCATAGTTTCTAATGCAGTGTAGACAATCTTCTCTGCAGTAGATTTTTTTCCGTCAACCATAAGGATGTTAACGAATTTTGCCAGCAGTTCAGATTTGAACTTAGGATCTGGAAGGATCTTACGCTGGCCTATTACGCGACGACGTGGCATGGAATTTCTCCGTTGTCTTCTTCAGGTTTTTTCCAAAACTTTTCAGAATAATAAATAAATAGTGTTTGGCCTTACTTAACGCTTTCTTTTTAAAAAAGACGCATTAAGACTTAGGACGTTTCACACCATACTTAGAACGACCTTTCTTACGGTCGTTAACGCCTGCACAGTCAAGTGCACCGCGAACAGTGTGGTAACGCACACCTGGTAAATCTTTAACACGACCACCACGGATAAGAACAACACTGTGTTCTTGAAGGTTATGACCTTCGCCGCCGATGTATGAAGTAACTTCAAAGCCGTTAGTTAGACGAACACGACATACTTTACGTAGTGCTGAGTTCGGTTTTTTTGGAGTAGTAGTATATACGCGAGTACATACACCACGTTTTTGTGGGCACGCTTCTAGTGCAGGCACGTTGCTTTTAACAACCTGCTTTACACGAGGAGTACGTACCAACTGGTTAATAGTTGCCATTAACTAGCTCCTGATTTACTTGAAAGTAAGCTTGATGAAAAATCTAGCCCTATACACATAGTGTAAATAGGGACGCAAAATTCTATTCAGCAGTGGGATGTGTGTCAAGAAATATACAGATCTTTTTTAGCCATCCAGAGCTCAAGATGGTTTAATTTTAACCATATTGATAAAGCGCGGCTACCAAGTCACTGATTTATCGTTTAAAACCGTCAGTTCAACGAATCCATCGAAGTCGACTTGAATAAACGAACCTGAGACTAATTGTTGTAAGCCTCGACTGTTTAGATCTGGTTTTAATACTGACACTCGTTCGATCATCGAGATTTGATTGAATAACTCATGATTAGGTAGGCAAACATACACAGCATCTTCGGTTAAAAGGAAGTGATCTTGCAGCTGTGAGTACGTCAAAGCGAGCTTGAGTTTGTCTACTGATCTTACAATATGAAGCATAATGAACCCTAGAAAGTCAGTACTTGTTGGCACAGAGCTAGCTTCTGCGTTAACTCATCAGTTTCTAACGCGGTTACATCGATTAATAAATTGTCTGTTGAAAGACCAAATTGATTCAGGCTACGTTGACACACGTACACCTGTTCGATGTCGTAAAGGTCCATTAGCTTAAACGCGGAGATGTAGTCACGTGATAGTGTTTCGTTCGGCTGCTGAGCTTTGAGGAGCTGTGTGACGCCATTACCGACAAAGAATACGGTAATATCCTCACTATAAGCTGAAGCCGCTAGCAATGCATCTAGCCCTTCTCTACCCGCAACGGTAGTGTGAGGAAAACTATTAAATATGAAGGCTAACTTTCTCAAAACTGTACAACCCTGTCTTGCGTTAATAGAGCTTCAGATAAGCTCCCTAACCCAGCTTGCGTAAAACTTGGAGCTAAATTGGAACCACTCAACTGATGTTGCTCGGCTTCTTCTGAGCTAATCACACCTCGTCTTAGCGCTGCTGCAACGCAGGTTTCGAGGCTAATACCATGTTCAATTGCAAGTGCTTGCCACGCTGAAGCCAAATCAAATTCATCATTAGCAGGGACAGTAAGAGCTGAGCCATTGCTAACGCCATCTTGATAGAAAAATACACTTTTAAGCTTGTGTCCCTGTATTAATAGAGCCACCGCAAACTGATAAGCACTTCTTGCAGATTGTGAACCGTAAACTGGCCCATTGACTAAGAGCGTATAGCTTAACAACCCTCTTCATCCTCTGTTTTGCGTTGACGGATGTACAAGTACACAGTGTGCTTAGAAATATTAAGTCGCTCAGCGACACGGTTAATCGCATCTTTGATGTCGAAAATACCTTTGTCGTATAGCTCCATCACGATTTGACGGTTTTTGGTGTTGTTTGATACTGATTTGTCTGCATTGATTTCTTCAATCGTGCGCTCAACCGTTTGGTCGACAAGTTCTTCAACGTCACTAGCGAAGTTAACGGATGACGCCGCTTCATCTGCGTCTTGTGTTGGCATGAAAGATTGCAGCACTTGTGAGAAAGGCGCATCTAAGTTCACATTAATACACAGTAAGCCAATCACTCGGTCTTCACCATTGCGGATAGCAACTGTGATCGACTTCATTAATACTCCGCCTTTAGCGCGAGTAAAATATGAACGTGAGAAGTTACGCTTAGAACCTTCAATATCTTTCAGCATCTTCAAAGCAAGATCGGTGATGGGCGAGCCAACCTGACGACCTGTATTTTCGCCGTTGGCAATTTTAATCGCAGAAGTATTGAGGTCTTCTAAAGAGTGTAAAACGATTTCACAAAACGGACCGATCAGACTCGCAATACCATCCACTACGGCCTCATAAGATCTTAAGATAATTTTATCGTGTTCACTGAATGGCATGACATGGACTGATTCCATTTCGAGTAACATGTCCGCATTGACTGTTTCTGTAGTAGTCACTTATTCCTTACCTTCGTGTGAAAAATCAACAAATTTATGTAAGTTTATCAGAAAATTTTAATTGCACACCTAGCTAACATTGCAACTAGTGATTTAGAACAAGTTTAAAAATCAAATACTCATCTTTAAAGCATAAAAAAAGCCTAACTTAAAGTTAGGCTTTTTATTCAATCAACGTATGTTTAAACGAAGTTTCTAACTAACATTACTGAGCAGGAGCCGCTTCAGCGTTATCAACTTTTAGTAGTTCAACTTCGAATACTAGCGTTGAGTTAGCAGGGATAGTCGGTGTATCTTGCTCACCGTACGCTAGCTCTGGCGGGATAACGAATTTGTACTTAGAACCAACTTGCATAAGTTGTACGCCTTCAGTCCAGCCTGGGATTACGCGGTTTAGTGGGAATGTTGCAGGTTCGCCACGGTCGTAAGAGCTATCAAACTGAGTGCCGTCTGTTAGCGTACCTTTGTAGTGTACTTGAACGGTATCAGTGTCTTTTGGAGAAGCACCTTCACCCGCAGTCATTACTTGGTAAAGTAGGCCAGATTCAGTTTGCTTTACGCCTTCAGTTTTAGCGAACTCAGCGCGGAAGTCATCACCTGCTTTCTTCACTTCTGCTGATTTCTCTGCCGCTTGTGCTTGCATTGTTTCAGCAACACGCTTGTCTAAAGCTTCAAGTGCAGCACGAGTCTCTTCTTCGTTAAGCGCCGTTTTCTCTGCGAATACATCTTCGATACCTTGAAGAACCATGTCTTTGTCTAGGTTAATACCTAGCTCGCTTGGCTTATCAATGCTTGTGCTTAGGTAATTTGCGAAAGATACACCGATTGCGTAAGCCGCTTTGTCATCTTCTGTTTTAAAGTTTACTGCTTCTACTTGAACTTCTTCTACCTGTGGAGCTTCTGCCTTTGGTTCTTCTTTCTGACAACCAACTGCCAGCATAACCGTTGCGGCAAGCAGTGATACTTTTAAAACTGATTTCATTGAATTCTCCAATTAATGGCCAAGCCATTGGTTATTGTGCACAAATCTAATGATTAGATTGGTGTGAATACGTTAGTTATAACAATATACTAGTTATATGTCTTTCGACACAAACCGGATTATTAGATGTGATGCGAATATTTTTCCACTCATTGCTATGTACAGTTGTCATCACCTTGTTAAATGGTTGTTTTTTCTTCCAAGATGATGAGCAACGTTGGGAAATTGAACCCAATGGCGCCACCAGCTTTGCATTAAGTAGAGATGGACGCTTTGCCTTACTCTACTCTCAGAAAAAACAACTTATCCTTTGGGATTTAAACCAGAACAAAGAGTTAGCTCAACTCGGCCCACAAGACCCATCCGAAAACCAGGTATCACGAATCCGTATCTCAGATAACGGTCGATTTGCCATTACCGCCAGCCAAATGAATTTCGCCGTTTGGGATTTATCTTGGACTCAAGCTGAAGGGCTTTGGTCTATTTCCGATGGCTTGATTCGCGATGTTGATATATCGAGCAATGGTGAAAAAGTGTTGCTTGGCCTATCTAACGGCAAATCTATCTATGTGGACTTAGTCACCGGACGCCGTCTGGAGTTCCTCGCTCACCGAGAAAAAGTTAATTCCGTCTCCCTCTCTTCTAATGGGCGCTACGCATTATCGGGCGGCAACGACTACAAAGCTTACCTTTGGGATACCGAATCAGGCTTGGTGCTACGTACCTTCGAGCATGAACAAAGAGTAGTACGAGTTGCACTACAACGGGATGGAGAATTGGCTTTTACTTCCGATGGCGGCAACCAAGCGATGATCTGGGACCTTAAAACGGGCGAATCTCAAGCCCAACTTCAGAGTTGGTCAAGACAGTTGATATTCTCAAGCGCGCGCTTCTCTGATGATGGAACGATGCTCGTTACGGGTACCCCATCAAGTCAAGTCAGCGTGTGGAACACTCAAGACGGAAAACGAATTTCTCGTCACGACGCTGAGCCACTAAAAGATGCTCGCCCTCCTCGAGCGGTAGTGTATGATGCAGCCTTTGATGATAAGAACCGTGTGATATCGGGCACCTCAGCGGGCATCGCCCAAGCTTGGAATGTGGATTAAGAACGATGACAGAAAAGCGAGTTGAACAACTAGAAAGCCGCGTGAATGACTTAGAATGTCAGGTGGCTTTCCAAGAACAGACCATTGAGGAACTCAATGAAGCGCTTAGCCAACAACAGATGTTGATCACGCGAATGCAAGATCAAATGAAGTTTGTAGTGGGTAAAGTGAAAAATATGGATGGCTCAAATTTAGCTGACGCATCAGAAGAGACGCCACCTCCGCACTATTAAGCGCGTTTCAAATGAGCAAAAGCTCGTCAGCGATACACTCGTTGACTACGGATAACAACGAAGGGCGACAGATACTATCTGACGCCCTTCGTTTATGTATTTGATAACCAGAATCAAGCCACGATGGACTTACTCATCGGCATAAATTTTAACGTCGACACGACCTTCTATATCAACGCTAGCTCGATACATCCCTGAACTGTTCATACCGAAGTGAATATCACCTTGGCCATCAATAGCGATCAAGCCACCTTCTCCGCCCATGTTTTTTAGTTCACCTTGGATGATGTGTTCACAAGCCGTATGTACATCTTCTTTAAGATAGCGCATTCGCGCAGCCACATCGCTCGCAACCATCTTTCTAAGAAAGAACTCACCCATACCTGTTGTTGAAACAGCCACGTTGCCATTTTCGGCAACAGTGCCTGCACCGATGATTGGAGAGTCTCCTACACGGCCGTATTTTTTATTGGTTACACCACCAGTACTTGTGGCTGCTGCCAAGTTACCGGCTTGGTCTAACGCCACCGCGCCCACCGTGCCGTATTTCTTATCATCAGGGTATTTCTGAGCTTGTTGTTCATCGTATTTAGCTTCCGACAGAGCAAAGATGCCTTTCTCTTTCATCGACTGAAGCTGATCATAGCGCCGTTCAGTAAAGAAGTAGTCTTGTTCGGTAAACGTGTATTCGTGTTCGAATGCAAACTTCTCGGCGCCTTCGCCAATCAGCAACACATGATCGCTTTTCAGCATCACATCACGCGCAAGTTCAATAGGGTTTTTGATATGACGAACACCCGCAATCGCACCCGCATCCATTTCACGGCCATGCATCACAGAAGCATCCATCTCAACAAACTCATCGTGAGTCAACACCGAGCCTTTGCCTGCATTAAAGTGTGGGCTGTCTTCCATCACTTTCACCGATGCAACCACGGCATCCAGCGCATCGCCACCCGATTGCAAAACTTGATAGCCAGCCAAAACCGACTTCTCCAAAGCTTCAGTAATGCCTGTTTTTAATTCATCGCTCATTTGCTCTCGCAAAATGGTACCCGCACCACCATGAATGGCGATTGAAAAAGGCTGTGACATGTGAATTCTCCACTGACGTATTCTTATAATGTTGCTTTATCAATACCACATCCGAGGTTCGATGTCTGATAACGGAAAACAAACTTTTTCGAATAGCTGGCCCGTTAAAGAAACTGTCAGTTCAAAAAACTCTAGCCTAATACGAAAAAACCTCCGCAAGGGAGGCTTTTTTAGTGTTCTTAATCTAAACCGTTAATTCGGTATTAGTGAGAACCACAGCTACCGCCGCCGCAGCAGCCTTCTTTTTTCTCTTCACCGTGGTCGTGCTCTTCGCCACCACAACAACCACCTTCGTGATCATGGTCGTGATCGTGACCACCACAGCCACCTTCTTGATGTACGTGACCGTGTTGAACTTCTTCTTCAGTCGCTTCACGAACAGCTACAACTTCAACGTCAAACGTTAGAGTTTGGCCAGCTAGCATGTGGTTACCGTCAACAACAACTTCGTCGCCATCTACTTCAGTCACTTCAACTGGGATTGGGCCTTGGTCTGTATCCGCTAGGAAACGCATGCCAACTTCGATTTGCTCAACACCTTGGAATACGTCAGCAGGAACACGTTGAACTAGGTCGTCGTTGTGCTCACCGTAAGCGTCTTCTGGAGTAACAGTTGCTGAGAACTTGTCGCCAGCTACTTTGCCTTCAAGCTCTTTTTCAAGACCTGTAATTAGATTGTTGTGACCGTGAAGGTAATCTAGTGGAGCTTCTGCAGTTGATTGGTCAACTACTACGCCATCTTCAAGTTTCACTTGATATGCAACACTAACTACTACGTTCTTTTCAATTTTCATGAGAGCTCCAAGGAGGTTTGGACTAGGTTCGAACAGTTGAACCTAGGAATAAATTTTCTACACCCGGTATTATGGGGATGAATTAGTGAAACTCAATCATTCTGGTTTAAAAATACCGATCATTTCTTGATTCGCGTGTTCAGATTTCTCTACAGTTTTAGGTTTACGCTGCTCGGTGAAATCACAATCGACACATTCCACCAGTTCGATATTGTTCTCGACCCACCAGCGAAGTGTGTCTTGAGTGTTGCAGCTTGGGCAGCTTGCCCCAGCGATAAAGCGTTTTTTATGTTTCACGTTCATATCCTTTACTACTCTGGATTCGCAGTTCATCCTGCTCGCTCTATATACAGGTTAAGCAGAGACCGCGTTTATTATTAGATTGGCTATTCACAAACTGTTATTTCTAAGTTCAGGCTATATGTCTAAGCTCAGGTGACTAACTCTTGACTCAGGCTACTGCCAATAGTTTCGAGATTGGTGATCGTTTTCCATCTCGTGTCCAAAAATCTCTTCAAGCTCTTTGCGAGCCTCTTTCGCTCTTTGGGCTAACTCGGCATCTTCGTTATGCTGAGGAAGCAACTCTTTCAGCATACCATTATCCAATTTCCTAAAGTGTGCTTCTGCTCGCTTCGCTTTGTATGGATGCATGCCAAGTTCAGTCAATGTTTGACGACCTAAATCTAATGCCCCAAGGAAGGTTTCACGCGAATAGTTGCTCACACCATGGTTAAGTAATTGATACGCTTCAACACGGCTTCGAGCACGTGCTAAAATCTTTAACTTTGGGAAATGCTGCTTACACAAATCGACGGTCTTCATGATTTCATCGGGAGAATCGGTACACAACACAATGGCTTCTGCTTTATCCGCCCCCGCAGCTCTTAACAATTCAAGGTGAGTAGAGTCACCGTAAAATACTTTGTAGCCAAATTTTCTAAGGATGTGTATTTGGCTAGCATCACTTTCAAGAACGGTAATACGAATCTTATTTGCGTACATCAGGCGACCAATAATCTGACCGAAACGACCAAAGCCAGCAATGATCACTCTCGGGCTGCGATCGACAACATCAGAAGACATCGCACTTTCGCTGATTTGATTGAGTTGACGAGCAAAGAATCGGTCTTGGATCTTGAGCATCAATGGCGTGGTCACCATAGAAAGGCTCACAACAACCAACAAGAACGAGACTTGGTCGCCACTTAAAATACCTTGTGCACTTGCCGCAGTAAAAATGACAAACGCAAACTCACCACCTTGGCTGAGAATCATCGCCATGCGGCTACGAGCTTTAGCTTGAGTACCAAAGATACGAGCAAGCATATACAGAACTAGCCCTTTTAAGACGACCAATGAACAAACCGCAATCAGTATCGCAAACGGACTTTCGGCTAGTAAACCTAAGTTCACCGCCATACCAACAGAGATGAAGAACAGACCTAGTAATAAGCCTTTGAATGGATCAATGGCAATTTCGAGCTCATGTCGATATTCACTTTCCGCTAGAAGGACGCCCGCAAGGAAAGTACCTAATGCCATCGACAAACCAATCTGTTGCATGAGTACCGCAATACCAATCACCAATAATAAGGCTGCGACTGTGAACAACTCACGCACGCCACTCATTACTACGTATCGGAAAAGTGGTCTCAATAAGAAGTGCCCACCGACAAGCAAGCCAATCACACCACCCAACATCCACAACATATCTGCCCAACTGCCGCCAGTGTTACCAGCAAGCAAAGGCAACATCGCGAGCATTGGTATAACCGCAATATCTTGGAAAAGTAGTACTGCAAAACCTGACTGCCCGGCTTCTTTACCACCGAGCTCCCGCTCTTCAATAACACGCAACGCGATAGCGGTCGAAGACAGCGCTAAACCCATACCTATTACGAGGCTGGTTTGCCAGGTTAATCCGAACAGACAGGCGATGGCGGTAATAATCAAGGTGGTGATCAGCACTTGCGCGCCACCGAGTCCGAGAATAGGCGCCCTCATCTGCCACAGTTTTTTAGGGTTAAGCTCTAAGCCAATCAAGAAAAGCAGCAGCACCACCCCGAACTCGGAGAAGTGCAGAATCGCTTCTACATCACTGATTAAGCCAAGCCCCCATGGGCCAATCGCGACACCCGCCAATAAATAGCCTAATACTGAGCCCAAGCCCGCTCGCTGTGCGATAGGAACCGCAATAACAGCAGCCGCTAGAAATATAACGCTACTTTGCAAAAAATCATTAGTCAGAGCCATCATTCGCTCCTATATCTTGTAGCGGATCTCGTAACCAATTTCGATATTCTTCAGCGTGTTGGTAACGCGTCATATCCGAGATATTCCGCGCCCAGTGTAAAACCAAAGGTGACATCCAGTTCATTTGACACAAAGCGGCGGTTAGCTCAAACGGTTGCAAGATCTCTTGTAATGGATATTTATTATAGCCTGCAGCACCAAACGCCTCTTCTTTACCACCCGTAGTGATAACACTGCGCCAATACTTGCCCTTAAGCGCGCTTTGTTCACCAAACGCAAAACCCTTCCCTAACACACGATCAAACCATTCCTTCAATAACGAAGGGCATGAATACATAAATAGAGGGTGTTGGAACACAATTACATCGTACTGAAGGAGCAATTCATGCTCATAAGGCACATCGATAAAGAAGTCAGGATAGAGAGCATAGAGATCGTGGATTTTGACATTCCCAAGCGACTCTATCTTTTTAACCATAATTTGGTTAGCGATAGAGGTTTGTGGTTCTGGGTGCGCATAGATCACTAACACCTTTGGCACGGGTTTGTCTGTCGAGGGAGTAATACTCATTCCTTTGAAACATTCCTTTGAGGGCTAAACGGTGGCAAGGCCACTAGAATTTAAATAAAAGTTATTAATATGTTATTGGCATCATAACGCAAATTGCATTGTGATCGACTTTTATCTGGATTCAGCCTACTATGCAGGCGTCTGTCCACCTCTAATTTCTATGCTGCTTCTATGATTACTTTCTCTGATATTCAATTGTTACGTGGTGGTAAACCACTCCTCGACCAAGCATCTGCAACTCTTCACCCTGGCGACAAGATCGGTTTGGTTGGAAAAAACGGCTGTGGTAAATCTACGCTGTTTGCCTTAATCAAAGACGAACTGTCTATTGATGCGGGCTCATTCAGTAAACCCGCCCATTGGGAAATGGCTTGGGTTGCTCAAGAAACACCGGCATTAGAAAGAACAGCCATTGAATACGTAATTGATGGCGATAGAGAATACCGTGGCCTTGAAGATCAATTAAAGAAAGCGGAACACGCTGACAACGGGACTCTGGTAGCAGAGATCCACGGTCAAATTGAAACCATTGGTGGTTACACCATTAATTCACGAGCCGCTGAATTACTCGATGGCCTTGGTTTTCGCCAAGAACAGATGACATGGAACCTCACCCAATTCTCGGGTGGTTGGCGTATGCGTTTGAACCTAGCACAAGCCCTGCTGTGTCGTAGTGATTTACTGCTACTCGATGAGCCAACCAACCACTTGGATTTAGACGCCGTAATGTGGTTGGAGCGTTGGTTACAAAATTACCCAGGCACACTGGTTCTTATCTCCCACGATAGAGACTTCTTAGATCCTATCGTCAACCGTATCGTGCATGTTGAAAACCAACAGCTCAATGAATACACCGGTAACTACTCATCGTTTGAAACTCAACGCGCTCAAAAGCTGATCCTGCAACAAGCAATGTTCCAAAAGCAGCAAAAGCAAATGTCTCACATGCAGAGCTACATTGACCGTTTCCGCTACAAGGCCTCAAAGGCTCGCCAAGCGCAAAGCCGTATTAAAGCGCTAGAGAAAATGGAACAAGTGTTGCCAGCTCAGTTTGATAACCCATTCAGCTTTGAGTTTAGAGAGCCAGACGCGCTACCAAACCCAATCATGATGATGGATGAGGTATCAGCGGGTTACGATGACAACTTGATTCTAGAAAAGATTCGCCTCAACCTAGTTCCCGGCAGCCGTATTGGTCTTCTTGGTCGAAATGGTGCGGGTAAGTCGACACTGATTAAACTGCTTTCTGGTGAGCTAAAGCAACAAGGCGGGGAGCTGAGCTATTCGCAGGGCGTTAAGATGGGCTACTTTGCTCAGCATCAATTAGAGACGCTGCATCCAGAGGAAACGCCACTGCAACACATGATGCAGATTGCTCCTAAGCATACCGAGCAACAACTGCGTGATTACCTAGGCAGTTTCGGCTTCCAAGGTGAAAAAGCACTCGATAAAGTGGCTCCGTTTTCGGGTGGTGAAAAAGCACGTTTAGTATTAGCTCTACTAGTATGGCAAAAACCGAACCTATTACTGCTCGATGAACCGACCAACCACTTGGATCTCGACATGCGTCAGGCGCTGACTTTTGCGTTGCAGACGTTTGAAGGTGCGATGGTCATCGTATCGCACGACCGTTACTTACTGCGTGCAACCACCGATGAGTTATACCTTGTACACGACCGCCAAGTCGCACCGTTTGATGGCGATCTTAGCGATTATTACAAATGGCTAACCGAACAACAAAAAGTTGAGCGTAAAGAAGCACAAGCGTTGGCACCAGCAAAAGACGGCGCTAACAGTGCAGCTTCGAAGAAAGAGCAAAAACGAAAAGAAGCAGAGTTTCGTAAGCTAACAGCTCCAATCCGTAAAAAGCTGACTCAATTCGAAAAGCTGATGGATAAGTTAACACTGGATCTTGAAGAGGCCGAGCAAGAATTATCCGACACTTCACTTTATGAAGCTGAAAATAAGGCTAAACTGAATAAAGTACTCGCTCTCCAAGCGAGCAGTAAGTCACAGCTAGAAGAAGTTGAAATGGATTGGATGTCCACTCAAGAAGAGCTTGAGCAGATGGAACAGGATATGGATAGCTTATGAGCCCAGAGCACGCCCCAATATCACTAACACTGGAACGACTATGGCAATTTAGCCTTCAGTATTACAGTGTGCGCGGTGTAAAGGATGCGTGCCTAGCTTTGCAAAACCAGTTCCACGGCAACGTCAATCTACTGCTGCTTCTCAAATGGCTTGATGAGCAGCAATTGTCTTTTGCCGAAGAAGAGTGGCACAAGGTACAACAGTGCTTAAGCCGCTCTGAAACCCTGCTTCATAGCTATCGAGAGCTGCGTAAGCATCTCAAACCTCAAGTCGTCGATTCCCTCTACCGTGAAGCGCTCCAATTTGAACTGCAGTTAGAGAAGCAACAGCAATCTGATCTCGTCGACTGCATTAATTCTCTTCAGCTTACGGCTAACCAGCAATCACCACTCGCTTTTCAATACTGTCGCTTATTAGGGGCTGAAAACCTCTACGACGCTTTTTCTGAACCAGCACCTCAACCCTAACGCATTTCCTTTCTCTTATCTTCAATCAAGACCCAAGCTTACCTTGGTAGTATCGCCCTTCGTTTTCACACGGGACTGGCGCGCATGACTGGCAATATGTTTGAAGCTCAATCTCGACAATATTCAACTAGTTACCTACACCTTGTTTTTGTAGCCCGTATCAGTGAAACCCTTGCGCTTATACCGAGAATCAACCAAGCTCAAATAAAAACGTGGGCGTTTCGCTAAAAGCTCAACACTTTATCAAAGCCCATAAAAGAAGCATGGACTGTTTTTATGACAATATTTACCGCAGCCGCTGGTTTATCTAATCCGCACTTACAAACCTTAGTGCCACGATTTATTAGAAAGCAGGCGTTGTTTGACCCTCAATGGCAAACCTTAGAAACACCCGACGGTGACTTTCTCGATCTTGCTTGGAGCGAATCGCCAGAGGGTGACACCCCAAGTAATGAGGCTCGAAGTAACAAGCCGATATTCGTTCTATTCCATGGCTTAGAGGGAAGCTTTGAAAGCCCTTATGCCAACGGACTGATGAATGCCTTTGCTAAAGATGGCTGGCTATCAGTGATGATGCACTTTAGAGGTTGCAGCGGAAAACCAAATCGCTTGGCTCGCGCTTATCATTCTGGTGAAGTCGAAGATGCGCGCTTTTTCCTAAGACATCTACACGCCCAGTTTCCCAATAACCCTAAGGTAGCGGTTGGTATCTCTTTGGGCGGTAACATGCTGGCGAACTATTTGGCTGAGTACGCGGACGACCCATTGCTGTCGGCGGCGACGATTGTCTCTGCACCTTTTGATCTGGCTTGTTGCTCTAGTCGTATTGAGCGAGGTTTCTCTAAACTCTATAAAAAGTACCTGCTCAACTCTCTCAAATCGAATGCCTTGAAAAAGATTAAGCTGTTGCAAGAAAAGCTCGGTATCACCGCCGAAACCATTAAGAAGATAGACAAGCTGTATGAGTTTGATGAACGGATTACTGCGCCTCTGCACGGGTTCAAGAATGCTCAGGACTACTATGCTCAGTGCTCAGCACTTCCTAAACTTAATAAGATTAAACTACCGACTCAGATCATCCATGCCAAAGATGATCCGTTCATGACGGACGACGTGATTCCAAAGTTCGTACTACCAGACAATATTGATTATCGTCTGTTTCAGAAAGGTGGCCATGTGGGGTTCATTACGGGTAGCACATTCAAACCGAGATTTTGGTTGGAAGAAGCTTTACCTGCCTACTATGAAAGTATCCACGATTCGGCATAATAGCGAGCCTTGGTAAATAACTTAGCTTTGCTCAAAAACTGAGTGTCAACGTCACTAGGCACACTCATTAATACATCAATGAACCTATCCATGAACATAAAAGAGAGAAGTATTTATGATCATCCCATGGCAAGACATCGCACCAGAAACGCTGGAAAACCTCATTAAAGAATTCGTGCTCCGTGAAGGCACAGACTACGGTGACGTAGAGGTTTCACTGCAAAACAAGATTGACCAAGTGAAACATCAATTAGCCTCAAAGGAAGTCAGCATCGTGTTTTCTGAGTTGCATGAAACCGTTGATATCCAAGTCACAAAACGCTTCTAAGCTGCGCTCATAAAGGAGCCGTGTTATAGTGGTAAACGATTGCTAACAAGTAAGTTACTCAAAAGACAAGGGTTGTCATGTCCGCTAAACATCCAATTATTGCGGTGACGGGTTCATCTGGAGCCGGCACCACCACTACCTCAGAAGCCTTCCGCAAAATGTTCAATATGATGGACGTGAAGGCTGCTTGGGTTGAAGGGGATAGTTTCCATCGCTTCACTCGACCAGAGATGGATGTCGAGATCCGTAAGGCGCGCGAGCAAGGTAAGCACATCAGCTACTTTGGCCCACAAGCTAACGATTTTGGCGCATTAGAAGAGTTCTTCCGTCAATACGGAAACGAAGGCACGGGAAAAGTCCGTAGCTACCTACATACCTTCGATGAAGCCGTTCCTTACAACCAAATGCCGGGCACCTTTACGCCATGGCAAGAAATCCCTGAAAATTCAGATGTGATGTTTTACGAAGGCCTTCACGGCGGTGTAGTTGATGGGGACATCAATGTGTCCCAACACGTCGATTTGCTGATCGGCATGGTGCCAATCGTAAACCTTGAGTGGATCCAAAAATTCGTTCGTGACACACGCGATCGTGGACACTCACGCGAAGCGGTAATGGACTCAATTGTTCGCTCAATGGATGATTATCTGAACTACATTACCCCACAATTTTCGCGCACTCATATCAACTTTCAGCGAGTTCCAACCGTAGATACATCAAACCCGCTCAACGCCAAAGGGATACCAAGTTTAGATGAAAGCTTCGTAGTTATACGTTTGCGCGGCATCAAAAACGTCGACTTCCCTTATCTTTTGGCTATGATTGATGGCTCATTTATGTCTCGCCATAACACGCTTGTGGTGCCAGGTGGCAAGATGAGTTTTGCTATGGAGCTCATTGTAAGGCCAATCCTACAACAACTCATCGAAACCGGAAAAATAGGTTAACAGACCGCCATTCTGGTTGATTACTTTTCATACCGTGATCATGTGCACAATTTTGCGTAAAAAATCGTAGCTTGGTCACGATTAAAATCAAGAAATAGTACCTGAAAAAGGATACTATTCTTAAACGAAACACAAGATAGCTTGCAGCACTCAACAAGTGCACTTACCCTACAAGTCAATTCAGGCTTAGCTACAATACGGAAAGCGGCAAGCATACCCTGCAGAGGAAGTAAGATATTATGGTTCTAGGTAAACCCCAAACCGATCCAACATTAGAGTGGTTCCTTTCACACTGTCATATTCATAAGTACCCATCAAAAAGTACTTTGATTCATGCTGGTGAAAAGGCAGAAACCTTGTACTACATCGTTAAAGGTTCTGTGGCAGTTCTTATCAAAGACGAAGAAGGTAAGGAAATGATTCTTTCTTACCTAAACCAAGGTGACTTCATTGGTGAACTTGGCCTCTTCGAAGAAGACCAAGAGCGTACTGCATGGGTTCGTGCAAAATCTCCTTGTGAAGTAGCTGAAATTTCTTTCAAGAAATTCCGTCAACTTATCCAGGTGAACCCAGATATCCTTATGCGTCTTTCAGCGCAAATGGCAAACCGTCTACAAGTGACTAGCCAAAAGGTTGGTGACTTAGCGTTCCTTGACGTAACAGGTCGTATCGCTCAAACGCTACTAAACCTAGCGAAACAGCCAGATGCAATGACTCACCCTGACGGCATGCAAATCAAGATCACTCGTCAAGAGATTGGCCAAATTGTTGGTTGTTCTCGTGAAACAGTAGGTCGTATCTTGAAGATGCTTGAAGAGCAGAACTTAATTTCTGCACACGGTAAAACTATCGTGGTATACGGCACTCGTTAATCTCGATTAACTGAGCCAAAAATTAGAAAGCCACCAAATGCAAATTTGGTGGCTTTTTTGTTTTCTAAAGATCAGATTCGGGAATCGATATTAGAGATAGGAGTTCGCTCTTCTAAACACTCTCGAAGCGAAGCGTACCCGCATCTCTAGGGCAAAGCCCGTGCTCGTATCTTTCTTTAACCGTTGGTACTTTCAAAAATTTTGTCAGCCGATGCCGCAACAAATCCTGTATAAAGCTCACCATTCGCCATCACATAACGCTTAGCAAACTCGTAGAAGCCACCAGGAATCACCTCATTGCCTTCAACAAATGAAACTGGGACTTTGTCTGCCATTGTTGATGATTGCTCTAATAAGACCTCTGGAGAGCCCTTAACCTGGCCACCAGATGCATTGATAATGAAACCTGATCCGCTCAGGTAATCATTTACAGCCTGAACTTCATCAAAAGCATCGAGTTGATTAACGCTCACTGTAAAGTGGTTAGCACCGTATCCATGAGCCGCTAACCAAGAAGCGTATTCGCTCTCTTTTGCAAGCACTTGGAAATCTGCGAAGCTCAAGTCCCAAAGGCGACCACCAAACAAGAATTCATGACTTTGAAGCTTGCTTGCGTCGACTTGCTCAACCAATTTAGCCACGATCTGTTGTAAGTCACTTGAACATTCTTCGACCTTCAACTCACTAATGAACACTTTAGGTTGGTTTAGGTCTGGGTGCTCATAGTGCTTAGCCACTAGTTTCTTGCTTTCAAACAAGTAATCGCCACACGCTTTATAACCTAGCTCAAGAAAAGGCTTGGCCAGTGTTTCAATGCCCAGCGGTGCAACATTGAAAGTACGCAGTGCAATATGATCATTAATCAGGGCTTCGTCTTCTTTCAGCAGATGATGAACTTTCTCAGCCGATGGGCAAAGCCTGTGAATGTAATCATCCCATAGTGATTTAAAGAGTAGATCGGGCGTCATGGTGACTCCTTGTCAGAGGTTCTAGCAAGCTAGTAATTTGGATTAGAGAGGGAGAGGCTGGACACAGAGTCAGCAGCCATCAGCCTGTGACATACTTGTTCTATTATTATCTACCGCCCAATCTAGGTGTCGGACGTGATGGAAAAAGGAAGCGATAACACCGCTTCCTCATTACACAATTAACGAATGAATCTGTTATTCATGAACCTAGAATTCATAAGCTTATGATTCATGAACTTATAGCTTAAGCGCTTAAACTAAAGCTCAATACCCGGGCTAAATGTCGCTGGTAGTTGAGTTTCACCACCTTCCATTGATGCCATAGGATAAGCACAGTAGTCGGCTGCATAGTACGCACTTGGGCGCAGGTTGCCTGAAGCACCCGGACCACCAAATGGTGCATCACCACTTGCGCCTGTTAGCTGGCGGTTACGGTTAACAATACCCGCACGGATATGGTCAACGAAGTATTCCCATTCAGAATCGTCTGTTGAAACTAGGCCTGCAGACAAACCAAAGCGCGTGTCATTAGCCAATTCAACCGCTTGCTCTAGCGATTGGTAACGAACTACTTGTAGCAATGGACCGAAGTACTCTTCATCTGGTAATTCAGCAATGTTGGTTGCATCAATAATACCCGGAGAAACAAACGCCGCTTCACCCGCCTTAGCTTCTACTAGGCTTACACCGCCTAACGATTGCAGATTAGCTTGCGCGTCCAGAATGAACTTAGCTGCAGCTTCAGAAATTTGTGGCCCCATGAAGGGTGCTGGCTCAGCGAATGGCTGATCGACACGAATCTTCAAGGTCGCAGCAACGAGCTTATCCAGCAGTTGATCGCCCTTCTCTCCAACAGGCACATACAAGCGACGTGCACACGTGCAACGTTGACCCGCACTAATGAAAGCCGATTGAATAATGGTATAAACCGTTGCGTCAGCATCACCAAATTGGTCACTGATCACCATTGGATTGTTACCGCCCATCTCTAGCGCCAGCATTTTCCCCGGTTGACCCGCGAATTGACGGTGAAGAATATGACCAGTATTAGCACTGCCTGTAAATAGCACACCATCAAGACCTTTAGCATCAGCCAATGCGATGCCGGTCTCTTTAGCGCCTTGCACTAGGTTAATCACGCCAGCAGGAAGGCCAGCTTCTTGCCATAGTTTCATCGCAAATTCACCTGTCCAAGGTGTTTGCTCTGACGGCTTAAATACCACGGTATTACCCGATAGCAATGCTGGAACAATATGACCGTTAGGTAGGTGACCTGGGAAGTTGTAAGGACCAAATACCGCCATTACGCCTAATGGACGATGACGCAGTACGATTTGGTTGCCTGCCGCTTCACGTGAAGCCTCACCAGTACGCTCATGATAAGCACGAATAGAGATAGCGATTTTACCTGCCATCGCACCCGCTTCAGTACGAGTTTCCCAAATCGGCTTACCCGTCTCTTTCGCGATGATTTGTGCGATTTCTTCGCTGTTTTCTTTTACTTTCTCAGCAAAATTCAACACGATCGCTTCACGCTCTGCAAAGCTCATCTTTTTCCAAACTAGAAAAGCTTCACGTGCCGCTGATACTGCAGATTCAACCTGTGCTGGAGTTGCACTATCACCTTGCCACACTACTTCATTATTGTATGGGCTTACCGATGTCATGGCGTCACCTTGACCTGCCACCCACTGTCCTGCTATCCACTGAGTCATACTTCTATCCTTAAAATCTTCGACAGATAATCGCCGCTCTTATTGAGCCAACATGCGAACAAATTCGCCTTCTTTTACTTCAAGAGCGCTTGCTACTTCAGATGATAAAATCACTGTGTCGCTTGCTTGGTCATACGCACCTTTCGCAGCTACTGCGCGGAAGTTCTCAAACGAGGTATTACCAATTAGGAAGTCTTTAGAGCTAGAGTGCTCTGCAATTTTCACTTGAGCACGAATCGCATTACGCACCGATTCGATATTTCTTAAATCACACTCAACCGTTGGGCCTGCATCAAAGATGTCGACATAACCGCGGTTAGTGAAACCCTCACGTTCAAGCAGCTTGAGTGCAGGGCGCGTATTGTCATGTACCTCTCCAATCACCGCCTGAGCTTCTTTGCTTAGTAGGTTCACGTAGATAGGTAACTTCGGCATCAGATCAGCAATGAAGCCTTTCTTACCAATACCGGTTAGGTAATCGGCGAGCGTGAAATCAATCGAGAAAAAGTGCTCTTGCAACCATTGCCAGAAAGGAGAGTTACCTTCTGCATCTGATACGCCACGCATCTCAGCAAAAATGGTTTTTGAGAAACGCTCTGGGTGCTCTGCCATGATCAAAAATCGGCACTTCGACATCAAACGACCATTCAAACCACCACGGAAATCAGGGCGCAAGAATAGCGTGCAGATCTCACTGCAACCTGTGTAGTTATTGCCGAAAGTTAGTAGCTTAACAACGTTATTCACGCCTAGCTTTTGTGATGAATGGACAACTTTGCTGATGTGATAAGAATAAAACGGTACATCCCAGCCAATCGAAGCTTCGATGCCGGTCGTACCTGCCACATCTCCAGTTTCGCTATCGCAGCCAACCATCAAGTAACCTTCGTCACCAGGTTCGGTCACGTCTTGTTTAGCGAAGCTATATTCAGAGTGAGTAATTCGGTTGGTTAACAGTTCTTCGTTAACCGGAAGAGATGTAAATCCGTGTCCTGACTCAACGGCGCAGGTATGCAGCGCATCGTAATCAGATAGTTTAATTGGGCGAACAACTAGCATCAATATTCCCTCCAGATGCAAAATAGGCCCAAAACCAGAAGCTTGGGCCTTTAGCAGAACGTCATAGGAGTCGCTCTAATGGCGAACATTCCTATAACGCCGCTCAGGCTAAACTAGCGTAGCGATTGCTTTGTCTAGTTTTGATAAGCCTTCTTCAATTTCTTGTGTGGTGATAACCAGTGATGGCGTAAAGCGAACCACGTTTGCACCCGCAACCAATATCATCAGGCCTTGTTCGCCTGCTGCTACTAATACGTCACGTGCACGTCCTTGCCACTCATCATTCAGCGCAGCGCCTAACAATAGGCCTTTACCGCGAACTTCACTGAATATTTGGTATTTGTCGTTAATCTTAGCTAGCCCTTCACGGAACATTGCTTCACGCGCTTTCACGCCTGCCAAAGTTTCAGGTTGGCTAACGACATCAACAACCGCTTCAGCAACAGCACACGCCAGTGGGTTACCACCGTAAGTAGAGCCGTGCGTACCGACTTTAAGGTGCGTAGCGAGTTCTGTAGTCGTTAACATTGCGCCGATAGGGAAACCACCACCTAGTGATTTCGCAGTGCTTAGGATGTCTGGTGTAACACCTAAGCCTTGGTATGCGTAAAAGTTACCAGTACGGCCATTACCTGTTTGCACTTCATCAAAGATAAGCAGCGCATTGTGTTTGTCACACAGCTCACGAACTGTGTTCACGAACTCAGATGTTGGAGAGATGATACCGCCCTCGCCTTGCAGAGGTTCCATCATGATTGCACAAGTGCGATCAGAGATGTGCGCTTCTAGCGCTGCAATATCATTGTAAGGCAGGTGCGTAACATCGCCTGGTTTAGGACCGAAACCATCAGAGTAAGCTTCTTGACCACCAACGGTTACTGTAAAGAAAGTACGACCGTGGAAACCTTGTTTGAATGCAATGATTTCAGATTTCTCAGGACCGTGAACGTCAGCAGCCCAACGACGAGCTAACTTCAACGCAGCTTCATTCGCTTCAGCGCCAGAGTTAGCGAAGAATACTTTTTCTGCAAAACATACGTCTGTTAGCTTTTTAGCTAAGCGTAATGCAGGTTCATTGGTCATTACGTTACTTAAGTGCCAAAGCTTATTTGCTTGCTCAGTAACGGCATTCACCATTGCTGGGTGACAGTGACCCAAACAGCTCACAGCGATACCACCAGCAAAGTCGATATATTCTCGGCCTTGTTGGTCCCAAACGCGTGCGCCCTCCCCTTTTACCGGGATCATTTCCATTGGGTTATAACAAGGCACCATCACCTCATTAAAAAGACTACGTTCTACATTATTTTCCACTGTCATCGTACATTCCTTCTCGATACCGCAAGCTTCGCAAATAAGCGTAATGGTTCATAAGTGAGACAAAGATATTTTGTCCCGCCATAATCCCGCTGCAGCATTATATTTACATTTAATTAACCTTTTCAATAGTAGATTATTCTTTAACCATCACTCACTACCAGCTAAACATCACTACCTATGACTATTTATGCATCAATTGATCTGTTTTATGAAGCTTTTTTTACCTAAACGCATGACAGGCAACAGCAAAGCCTTACTGGCACTGCGGTATATTGGGTTCGAGAGGAAATAAGGCGAATAATATTGCATAGACTAAAAACTTAGCCTGAAGAGGGAGAAATGTTATAAAAGGTGATCAGCGTCAGAGGGATAGAGACGCGTAGTGCCCCGAATTTAAACGCTTAACAAGTAAGTTGATACGTTTAACTGGCTTACTAACACGGATAAAGAGTCGAATTAAAACACTCAACGTGCCAAGAAGTTAGCGAGAAGCTGATGTCCTTGCTCTGTTTTAATCGATTCCGGGTGAAACTGCACCGCATCAATCGGCAAGGTTTTGTGTTGATAACCCATGATTTCATCCATGCTGCCATCTTCAAATTCCGTCCAAGACGTCAATTCAAAGCAATCCGGTAGCGTGCCATTTTTCACGACTAAAGAGTGGTAACGCGTTACGGTCAGAGGATTATTAAGCCCTTGAAAAACGCTTTTGCCGTTGTGACGTATAGGCGAAGTTTTACCATGCATCACTTGTCTAGCCCTTACCACTTCACCACCAAAAACTTGGGCAATGGCTTGATGACCCAGACACACCCCCAAAATAGGCAGTTTACCAACGAAGTGTTCAATCACCTGTAGAGAGATTCCCGCATCATCAGGCGTGCAAGGGCCCGGCGAGATAACAAGATGGCTAGGATTTAGTGATTCAATACCTTCGATATCAATCTCATCGTTGCGTACAACTTTCACAGTCACCCCTAACTCACAGAAGTACTGATACAAGTTATAAGTAAAAGAGTCGTAGTTATCGATGATAAGTAACATGGGTCGAAATCGTTTGCTAAATACTAAGTGATTGGGAGATATAGGGGCGGTATTGTGCAATACCCATGACGAAAGGCAAGTGGAAACTGCATTTCGCCAACAATTAAGGCCAACCTAAGTTGACCTTAATTGTTTACAGATAGTATGAAGTTATCTGAATTGGCTCGCTTATAAAGCTTATAACGAACCTACTTGCGACGACGCCACATTGCTAAACCAAACAATGACATCAGTGCACCAAAGCCAAATGAACCGCCAACATTAACCTCTGGTTCGGTAGGAATGGTGGGAGTAGTGTCTGACTTCTCAACAGTAACTTCGCGCTCAGAGCTGAACTTAACCGTTTCACCAGTAGAGTCAGTCAATTTTTCTTGCAGTAGGTACTGCCCTTGCTCTAATTCTTCGTTAAATTCAACATTAACACTTCGAGCATCAATATCAGCCTGGTCCAAAGTCACACTAGCAGAGTAACCTTGAGCTTCAGAGTTGGATGAGGCAGCTTGAATTGCCCCAGTTAGAGTTAAGCTGACCGTCACAATATCATTCACGGCTGCATTTGGTGGCAGACGAACTTCAACTGCGAACTTCTCACCCGAGCTAGGCAAATCAAGATCGGTGTTAGGGAAGTCTATAGCAATGATCACTGGATCATGGTCCGACGCTGAGAATGCATCTTTGTACTTCGGCATATCACCAGTGTACTTGCTGCTATATTCGAACAAGTTACTTTCTAGCGAGTTAATGTGCCAATCTTCAATAGCAACCACTTTTTGAGCCAAACTACTGCTCGCCAGTGCATGATCCAAGTTACCTAACTCACCAGAATAAGTGTATGAAAAAGTATCAGCTCCGTGCAGTACCGTATTCAAATTGTGGTAACCGTAACCCTGTTGGATTTGCGTTTTTTCTACCTGAAGCTCGCCACCATTTAATGTTGTGTAAGACGCAGTGTATATATCACGCTCGTATTTCTCTTTTGAGTAGTCAGTTAAAGTTAATAAAGGATCTTCCATACCGTAAGCATTCAGATCACCCATTACCAACATATCACCTTGAATATCTTTCAACGCTTCACCAACAACATGAGCAGCCGAAACACGGAAGTTATTACAATTTCCTTGAAGGTCAGTTGGCTCTGAATCTTCAACACCTGCGATCCACTCTTCAATACACTCAGAACCTTTCGATTTAAAGTGGTTAACTACAATCGAAAGGTCTTCACCCGTCTCTTGCACAGTAAAGGTTTGCAACAAACTATGACGTTGATATTTATCGTATGAAGGGTTATTTTCAGCACCTTCATTACGAGTTATTGTGTTCTCCTCAATGTGTTGCTCAGGAGTCACAATAACTTTAGCTGCTTGCTTTGGCGTCACGCTCTTGGCACGGTACAAGATAGCAACCATGATGGCATCGCTACCAAAGTACTCATCTTGATATCTATCTTGATCAGAAATCTCAACATAAGTGTAATGCTCATCGACGTCATCAATCTCAGCATTCAATGCATTAACTAGGTTATTCAATGCACTATCGTCACCAAAACCGTTGTTCTCTATTTCCATCAAACCAATGATATCTGCATCCATTTTGCTCATCGCTGCAACGATTTTTGCTTGCTGAATTAAGAATTCATCAAGGTTTGTAGCTCCTCTATTCTGCCCAGTTGGATTGTCATGACCACTGTCAGCAATAGACGTAAAATAGTTCAGAACATTAAAACTTGCTACACGTAGATCAGACTCAGCAATCGAGGGAGCAGCTTTTCGAGCTACGTCGAAATTATCACCGGATGTCACAAAGTTTGTGTTATTTACCTCATTTGTGGCGATCAAACGATATTCGTTGTAACTGTAACTGACCACACCATGTAGACCCTCAACACGAGAACCAAGGCGAATATGTTGCTCAGAAGAACCATCTTGATCAGCATCTTGGCCAAATTCTGGGTAATAAGGGATTTGACCGTTAGCCGCTTTGCCATCGGATTCTAAGAACACACGATTGCTAGCATTCTCTTTTGCTCGCTCAGTCGCACCTTCACTTTCCGCCGCATGCAGTTGAGTTGGTTTAAGTAAAGGCGCTTGATATGACAGCATCATATTATTGCGCTTTGAATCATAATCGTAAGAAAAGTTACGTGTAACAAACAAATCACTTGTTGAACTCAATTCAACTTGCATTCCTTCGTGGCGCTCCAGAGCATCACGTAGTGTTTCCCCTTCCTCAATATTAAGTTTTGTAACAAGAGGAATTTCAGATGATCCCGTCTTGGTGTAGCTATTTGCATCAGAGGAAAGCTGAGTACTACTATAATATTCTTGGACTTTACCTTTCACACACACAACATCGCCCGGCCTCAAGTCTGTATCTGCGGCATCGGTATGAATAAATAAGCCTTCGGAAGTCTTATCATTATTATCGTTCTCAATAGCCTGCAGATAGAAACCTTTTGTTAAACCAGTGGTTACGGCACTGACAACACCAGTCACAAAGTGATCTTCTTCTGTAATGTACGGGTAACCATCAATGAGTGGAGAGGAGCCTTCTTCACCCTGAATATCTTGAATGGTTGTGAAGGTGGGTTGTTGTCCATCGACTTCACAAACAAACGGAACTGGTGGTTCAACGGTGTTTAAATCTCCAAGACCATCAATATTATCTTTCGCGAATGCTGTCCATTGTGCAGCTTGGTAAGTCGCAGAAGGCGTTAAGGCATCACTATTGCGAACTAAAGTGGTATCTTTACCAAAATCAACACCCCCCATAACACCGAGAATGTCGTGTACTTCGCCATCTTTAAGCAATGCTAATGGGTCATCGCCATTGAAATTAGCAACGCTCTTGTCTGTAAAATTAGCAATAGCTGTAATCGCATCATTCGAGTCACCATGGGCAACAACATATACTTGGTTCGCTTGCAAAGTCACTTGGCTTAGGTCTGTTTTACTGCCCCAACTACCATCGCCATTGGAAGATTTAGCCAATTCATAACCTGTCAAGGTTACTGCTGCATCACCAGTATTCGCGATTTCTACCGCTTTATTATATGAGCTACCTTCAACATACTGGGAAAGAATAATTTCAGCACTAGCATTGGCACTGAGCGCGCTAGCAATTGTCAGTGCAAGTAAAGAGGGTTTGATTAACGTGTCCATTGTCGTACCTGATATTTATTTGAATACAAACTAAGCCCTAAGCAGGAGCCCACCATTTGTGCTTACTATCAGGTTTATTTATGAAACAAATAAGAAAGAACAACAAAAGCCGTGAAATCAATCACATGTGAATGTTAGAAATTATGCCAGAGCTGCTCATTTAAACAATTTTTGTAACAAATATGTCAATTAACCAAATCAAAGCCAATAATTAGAGTCATTACTCGGCTTTATGTTTCTCATTATGTTATGTGGATTGAGCTATAGAATAAGCGATACAATCAATTACCGTAGTTGAAGTCAAACTCTACTCTTCACCTTGAAAGAACACGTGAATCTTACGTAGGCACTCATCTATTGATATCTCCTCAACAATAGACATAAAAAAAGCCCCACCAATAGTGGAGCTCTAAAATCTAACTATCGTCGAAGTAGGGGCTACGGGCGAGTAACAAAACCTACCGCTTCGTATGCTTTTTTCAGCGTTACGGCAGCGCGCTCAGAGGCTTTTTCAGCACCCGCTTTCATTACTGCATCCATGTAAGCACGGTCAGCACGGATACGGTGATATTCAGCTTGAATTGGTTCAAGCATCTCAACCAATGCTGCGCCTACATCTTTCTTAAACGGACCGTACATTTCAACGCCTTGGTATTGCGCTTCAATCTCTTCAAACGTTTTACCCGTCGCCGCAGAGTACAGACCCATTAGGTTAGAGATACCCGCTTTGTTTTCCCAATCGTGAGCAATACGTGGTGGCGTTTCTGCATCTGTCTGAGCTTTGTTGATCTTCTTGATGATCGACTTAGGCTCTTCTAGCAGAGTAATTACGTTCTTACGGTTGTCATCCGACTTAGACATCTTCTTAGTCGCATCTTGCAGGCTCATTACACGTGCATTCACTGTTGGAATGTAAGGTTCTGGCACTTGGAAGATTGGCGTTTCAGGGCCGTAGATGTTGTTAAAGCGATTTGCGATATCACGCGCTAGTTCGAGGTGTTGTTTCTGGTCGCTACCTACTGGCACTTGGTGAGCACCGTAAAGCAGGATGTCTGCGGCCATCAACACTGGGTAGTCGTATAGGCCTACGTTTACGTCATTTGAGTGACGTGCAGACTTATCTTTAAACTGAGTCATACGGCTCAGTTCACCCATTTGTGTGTAACAGTTAAGAAGCCAACCAAGTTGAGCATGCTCTGGTACGTGTGACTGAACAAATAGCGTGCTCTTCTTTGGGTCAACACCGACAGCAAGACAGATTGCTAATGCGTCTAGAGTCGCTTCATGCAGTGCTTTCGGGTCTTGACGAACCGTAATTGCGTGAAGGTCTACAACACAGTATTGGCAATCGTAGTCATCTTGCATCTGTTGCCATTGACGTAGAGCACCCAAGTAGTTACCGATACTTAGTTCACCAGATGGTTGAACACCACTCAATACGATGGGCTTGCTCATGGTTTTAATTCCTTTGCTTGTTGCTTAGCTTTTTAACTTAGTTTCTTAACTTCGCGTCTTAGCCTAGCTTCTTAACTTAAATATAGAAAAGCCGCACAGCTCTTTCTGTACGGCTCATCCAGTGTACTCATTGATAAGTATTTTGCTAGTAGGTTAACTAACTTTTGTCCGCTTTATGCTGAAACTAAAACGACATCTAGTAATTGCGCAATGTTGTCTGCGACATAGTCAGGGTTTGATACTGAAATTGGCTCGCCGTGGTTGTAACCGTAAGTCAAACCAAACGAGTGACAACCTGCATTTTTAGCGGCTTTGATGTCGTTGCTTGAATCGCCAACCATCAGCATCTCTTCAGCCTTCACATTGTGCTTTTCCAGCAACCAATTCAGTGCCACTGGGTTCGGTTTTTTCTCTGGGAAAGAGTCACCGCCCAACACATCAACAAAATACTTATCGATACCGTGTTGCGCGAGAACATCTGGCACAAACTTCGATGGCTTGTTAGTGACAAGCGCCATGGTGAAGCCCGCTTTATCTAACTCAGCTAACGTCTCTTTAACCGATGGATAAAGGTGACTCAGCTTATGGCCACCCTGTTCGTAGAAATCATCAAACAGGGTGCGCGCTTTCTTTAGCAATTCAGGCTCAAGGCTTGGATCAACCGTAAGATTACGGCTCAATGAACGTCCGATAAGAACATCAGCACCATTACCAACATAGTCGCGAACTTGTTCTTCGCTAACTGAAGCGAAACCCAGCTCCTGACATGCTTGGTCAGCAGCGACAGCCAAATCAGGTACGCTATCTAACAAGGTTCCATCCAAATCAAAGGCAATCAGTTTTATTGAGCTTAATGACATCTTACTTTCCTATTTATTATGTTCGTCTTACCAGTCGAGTAACAAGACGTAAAAAAGGGGCTAATTAGCCCCTTAATCTGAATTTTTGATTTTAGGTCAACAGACCCTAGTTCTACTTTTATGCGTTAACTTTTGCAAGCTCTGCACGCATCTCATCAATCACTTCTTTGTAATCTGGTTGATTGAAGATAGCTGAACCAGCAACGAACATATCAGCGCCCGCTTCTGCAATTTCACGGATGTTATCCACTTTCACGCCACCATCAATCTCAAGGCGGATATCGCGGCCTGATTCATCAATTAGCTTACGAACAGCACGCAGCTTATCAAGCGTGTGTGGAATGAAATATTGACCGCCAAAGCCAGGGTTCACAGACATCAGTAGAATCATGTCTACTTTGTCTAGGATGTAATCAAGGCAAGACAACGGTGTTGCCGGGTTTAGAACGACACCCGCTTTACAGCCGTGTTCTTTGATTAGCTGTAGAGTACGATCAACGTGCTCAGATGCTTCAACATGGAAGGTAATCATTGATGCGCCGGCTTTAGCAAACTCAGGAACGATGCTATCCACAGGCTTAACCATTAGGTGAACATCGATAGGAGCTGTAATACCGTAATCGCGCAGCGCTTTACAGATAGGTGCGCCAAAAGTCAGGTTCGGTACGTAGTGGTTGTCCATCACATCGAAGTGCACAACATCAGCACCCGCTGCGAGTACTTTCTCTACGTCTTCACCAAGACGAGCAAAATCTGCAGACAAAATCGATGGAGCAATTAGAAAATCTTTCATACCAAACCTCTTAAGAGTGAGTAAATTGCGAATATCACCGCCTTGCGAGAACTCATACACAAATACAAGACTCAATCCCAAGACTATTTGGTGTGCAATTCTACCTAAGCACCTAAGCAGATCCTAGCAGTTCGAAAGATTAGTTTATGAAAGTCCCCTTTGGTCACTCAAATTTAATGAGTTTTAGGGTTATTTTGACCGCTACAATTCTGCTGAAGCGTGTTG
This sequence comes from Vibrio sp. L3-7, assembly GCF_963898195.1. NCBI lineage: Bacteria > Pseudomonadati > Pseudomonadota > Gammaproteobacteria > Vibrionales > Vibrionaceae > Vibrio > Vibrio sp. L3-7. Next base: position 112,454 of record NZ_CAWQUW010000074.1, read on the forward strand.
CTGGTTTTTCTCTTTATGAAAAAGTGCCAGTAACTCATCGACTTTATTACGCCCAGCGCCATTACGGCTAATGGTGCGCTTAACCTTGACCACATTCAATTCCGCACCATGGTATAAACGGCGCGTTAAGGTGGTGTCATGGTTTGAAATCAAGACGGGGATGTCTCGTTCCATCGCCGCTCTTTCTGCAACATCAGCCAAGGCCGCTTGATCATCTAAGCTGAAGCCATTACCGGCATAAGAGGTAAAGTTAGCGGTGCTCGACAACGGTGCATAAGGAGGGTCACAATAGACGACACACCCTTTACGGGCGCGGCTAAAGGTCTCAGTATACCCTTCACAGACGAACGTTGCTTTTTTCGATTTCTCTGAGAAAAATTCAAGCTCTGCTTCTGGGAAATACGGCTTTTTATAAGAACCAAACGGAACGTTAAAACCACCTTTCTTGTTGTATCGACACAGACCATTAAAGCCAAATCGATTCATATACAAGAATGCAAGCGAGCGATACATGATGTTATCGGTAGCATTGAACTGAGCTCGAACATCTAAAAAAACTTCTTTACGGTTGTTCTCGGGACAGAACCAACGCTTCGCTTCAGATATGTAGGTTTCAGGATCAGTTTTAAGCAGGTTATACAGGTTGATAAGATCGGGATTGATATCCGCAAGCAGGTATTGTTCAAAATCAGTATTTAGAAATACTGAGCCTGCACCGACAAACGGTTCAACCAATTTCCGAGCAGGTGGCAGGTGACGTTGGATGTCTTCAACTAGGCCATATTTACCACCAGCCCATTTTAGAAAGGCACGCTGCTTTTTCATTTACTGCTCTATCTATCAACTCAAAAATAAGGCTGCGGAATGTAACATATTTTAAGGCTAAGCTCAGGGTTATTTCGCACGTTCTATCTCTCGATGTACCTGATTCATCGATTTTGCCCAAGGTTCCAACTCTTGAAGGGCTTTTGGTAGCGAACTCACCGCATCTCGCGCGACTTGAATCGTCGGGTAATCTTGGTAAGTGATAATAAACCACTTGGTATCATTTCGTAGTGTTGGATAAATACGAACCTTGTTTTCGACTTCATACTCTTCAATAAAAGACTGAACATCTTCTAATGCGGTCATCGCACTCAACTGTAAGGTATAAGCGCGTGGGGAGATAGCTTGTAGCTCCTCGCGAGAAAATGAAAAGGTGATTTTTTTAGTCGGCGGCGTTGATTGTGTCAGGTCCGCATCTTGATCGACTGAAGATTGTGATTCATTTCCTGTTGCATCAGATTGCGAATTAACTGGAGATCCAGTGTTCTCTTCCACGGCAGCATCAATCGCACTGGTATCGGCACTCTCTGGCTTATCATCAAGCAAAGCATCAACGACATCAGAAGTAATCACCACGCGCTGCTGGTTTTTATCTACCTCACCAACACTGGCAGTATCTTCAACCACAACTGGCGGTAGAGACGAACTATCATCGTCAGCACCTTGGTAACTCATGTCAGTTGTTATTTCTGAATCAACCGTTCCTTCAGCACCAACTTGCTCGCTACCAGTCTTCACTTCAAAAGTAGGGATAGCAGTTTGTTCAATTGGTGAGATAAGAGATTGTACTTTATCGTCAGGTGTTGGTTGACTGAACATCCACCAATAACCGCCACCAATTAAAACCAACAACAAGGCCACCACAATCGCAATGTTGATTGGTGAACCAATAATTGAGCGAATAATAATCCTTTTTTCCACTTTCAATTCTCCTAAAGCCATTAACTCTCCGGGCAGAGGTTGCGCTTTCTTATACGCATGTCGCACGCGAGATTCAGACTCATCATCAACATACCGAATCACTAAAGATTCAAAGAAATGTTCAGCCTCTGGCTGAGAAAGATTATCGATCTCTAGATCGATAGGCTTATGTTGTTGGCCATAACTCAGACGTGTTAATAGCGTGTCTAAGTGGCCAGTGTCAGAAAAGAGAACGATATTGATCGTCCATTGGGGGTTAGATTGAGCTTCCAGTACCAACATCCATAATTCGGATACCAATAGCTCGGAGAGTCGGTGGGCATCATCAACAACGATAACCACGTTACACGCCTCTCCATCAAGTAACCTAGCTAGGCTATCTGATAAGGAATCATGTTGATTAAATAGGGGGTCAGAAACAATTTGGCTAAGAATAAGCGCGCGACGTTGTTGATCGTCTTGGCTCGGGTGACAAAGCAGTAAGCATTGATTTTTTTCTGTCGACCACGCCTCAAGATAACGCTGAGCTAACCAAGAACGGCCTGAACCAGCTTTACCCGCAACCGTCACTAGGTTTGAACCAAAGTTAGTCAAAAGCTGTAAGCGTTCTAGCAGCTCAACTTGAGACTCTAACTCTAATACTCTTAATTCATGAGCCAAACTCATTGGGGATCCCTACTGATAAGACCGATCAGTAAAACGCTTCAGTTGCCTAGAGTTTAGCTAGGCAACCTCACAACCAAATTTAAAGAGTACGGCAGAAATCAATCGCTTGTTTAATGATGTCTTGAGGCACATCAGCAACCACTTCAGCAGTACCAATACTTGTTGGCAATACCAGGCGTAATTGACCAGACAGCACTTTTTTATCACGCATCATGTGCTTCATAAAGTCTTCAAAAGACATGCTTTCTGGCGTATGAACTGGCAGTTTCGCATCCTTGAGTATAGAAATAATTCGCTCAAGCTGCTGCTGAGAGATCAGTCCCTGTAATTGAGCGGTTTTCGCTGCCATTACAGTTCCTGAAGACACAGCTTCACCATGTAGCCAATTACCATAGCCTAGTTCAGCTTCGATCGCATGACCAAATGTATGACCTAGGTTCAATAACGCTCTGATTCCTGACTCTTTTTCATCTAGAGCAACCACTTCTGCCTTAATTGCACAACAACGAGCAATTGCGGTAATCAGTGCTTCTTCATCAAGTTGATAAAGTTTCTCTAGATTCAGTTCCAACCAATCAAAGAAGGCTTCATCGTAAATGATGCCGTATTTGATTACCTCAGCAATACCCGCTGCGAACTCACGCTCAGGAAGCGTTGATAAACAGTGAATATCAATGATGACAGATTTTGGTTGGTAAAAAGCGCCGATCATATTCTTACCAAGAAGATGGTTCACTGCGGTTTTACCACCTACAGAGGAATCCACTTGAGAAAGAAGTGTCGTCGGGATTTGAATGAAATCAATACCGCGTTGATAACAAGATGCAGCAAAACCGACCAAATCACCGATAACACCACCACCTAAAGCAATCACAACCACATCGCGGCTGTAATTTCCTTCAAGCATGTAGCTCATCACTGAGTTGAACGTTTCGAGGGTTTTGTATTGCTCACCGTCTGGCAACTCTAAAAGAGAAGTTTGACAGCCTACTTGATCCAATAGCGATAAAATTTTATCAGCATAAAGAGGCGCTACTGTCACATTACTGATAACAACAACTTTCTGTTTGCCTGATAAAAAAGAAAGGTACGCCGGGTCTTCAAATAACCCGGCGCCAATAGAGATTGGGTAGCTACGCTCAGCTAGATTGACCGTAATCCGTTCCATGGGTTTGCTCTCCGAAAAATGAACTTAACGTTCTTCTAGCATTTTTACGATCTGGTTGGCTACCACTTTTGCACTTTGGTCGTCAGTACGAACTGTGTAGTCCGACACTTCCTCGTATAGTGTGTTGCGGGATACAGCTAGATCTTCTAGCACGTCACGCGGGTTGTCTGTTTGAAGTAGAGGGCGTTTCTTGTCGCGGTTAGTGCGAGCAAGTTGCTTTTCAATTGTTGTCTCTAGGTACACAACAATGCCTCGTGCAGATAGACGGTTACGGTTTTCTTTGCTCAGCACTGAACCACCACCTGTCGCAAGAACAATACCTTGTTCTTCTGTCAGATCGTTGATTACAGATTCTTCGCGTTTACGGAAACCATCTTCGCCCTCAACATCAAAAACCCATGCGATGTCTGCGCCAGTGCGCTCTTCGATCACAGTGTCAGAGTCTAAAAACTCCATATGAAGTTGGGAAGCTAGGTGTCTACCAATTGTACTTTTGCCGGCGCCCATTGGGCCAACAAGAAAAATATTGCGTTTCTCAGCCATGTTTTTAGCAGTAATTTACAACGTTAATTCAATGACATCGCCACAAGGTAGGTCAGTACAAGTACTGAAATTAAAAGGCCCGTGGCACCGATTCCTCACAGATAATTCGTGATAAGACCCGAAATTATCAAGGTTAGGTGCCACTAATGCAACTTTATTTTTAATCTAATTGTTCATTACTGAATCACAACTTTAGGTGTAACAAAAATAAGTAGTTCACTTTTGCCCACATTTTCATAGCTGCGACGGAACAATGCGCCTAAAACTGGCAAGTCTCCCAACAGAGGAACTTTATCGACCGTGCTGCTGACACTGTGTTGAAAAATCCCACCGAGCACGACAGTTTCACCATTATTAACAAGCACTTGCGTGCCAATCCTTTGGGTATCAATGGCCACAGCCTCACCCGTTCCCGTTTTCACAACTTGCCCAGGTCTATCTTGAGTCACACTCAAATCCAACACCAAGCGATTATCTGGCGTGATCTGCGGTGTCACCTTCAGACTCAATACCGCTTTCTTAAATGCGACCGATGTTGCACCACTAGAAGAGGACTCTAAATAGGGAATTTCCGTGCCTTGCTCAATATAAGCCGGTTTTTTATTGGTGGTGATTAATCGTGGGCTAGAAATAATTTCGGCTTTCGACTCTTGTTGTAGTGCTGATAACTCAAGGTCGAGCAAAGTATCAGAACCGAGCTTAGCAACCTGAAAAGCAATGCTTGAAGCATTCGGAGATGTCGCACCCAAGTTTACATTTAGAAAGTCATCAATCACGCTGTTTCCACTATTGTCATCATAAGGAGTAATTGAAGATAAATGGTTACCTTCTATCGAACCGCCAACAGTGAAGCTACCATTTGTTGAAGAAACGCCCCAACGTACCCCAAGTTCATCAAGGTTACCCTCAGTAACCGTCACAATGCGTGCCTCTATCTGTACTTGTTTTACCGGGATATCCAAGGATTCAATAATGCCTCGTATCACCGTAATGTTTTCTTCTAGCTCTCGAATCAAAAGCGAGTTGGTACGCTCATCAATAGTAATTGAACCTCGATCAGACAGCATACTCACCGAGCCATCACCGCCAATCATGTCTGCGATATCGGTCGCTTTGGCAAAGTTAATCTTGATAATTTCCGACTTAAGCTCTCCCAACTCCTCTTCTAAGCGAGATTTTTCTAACGCTTGTTGCTCGCGAAGATCGAGCTCAGCTTTTGGTGCCACTAAGATAACGTTACCATCAACGCGTTTATCCAATCCTTTAACTTGCAAGATAATGTCGAGAACTTGCTGCCAAGGGACGCCATCTAACCGTAAAGTTAAATTTCCTGCGACTGAATCAGACACCACTAAGTTGAAATCATTGTAATCGGCTATCAATTGAAGAACATTACGAACAGGAATGTCTTGGAAGTTAATCGATATCAGCTTGCCTTCTTTTTCCAAGATGCTTTTCTCAACCGCCGCTTTATCGACCTTAGGCTGACTCACAACAACCTCAATAAAGCGTCCTTTAAGGTTGTACTCATATTGGTAGTCATTGGAGATGTTTGCCAACAGCCGAGTGCTCGGCGATTCTCTAAAGACTTCAATACCCTCAACTAAGGTCGCAAAATCCCTGACGTCCAGTAGATACAGTTTGTCGTCGTCTACCTGAGTATTAATCAACTCAATACTTAAGCCTTCTTGCACTCGCTGAACATCGACAACCGCAGTGGTGGTTGCCAATTCGATAATGATGATCGCGTCTTTGTCTTTATTTACCCTGAAATCAATATTCTCCAACTTGTTGGAGGTTTCGGCGTAAATTGTTACCGTAAAAAACAACATCAAAGACAACACAATGCCTTGCAGCGCTTTGTTCACTATCCCACTTATTCCTTTAATCATAGTTACATCTCATATCCACATCATGTGACATTGGTTTACTTCAGAGCTAACCTAACGTTGCGTTTGTGCCAACAACCTAAGCCATCTGGAAGAGTTTCATTTATCAGAACGTACTGGCTTGTCACTTTAGTGACCCGACCGTTATTTAAGCCGATGAATTGGCCTTTCTTTACATTCACAACGTTGCCTCTCGGCGTTTGCACTAATCCAAGTACATTTGAACCACTTCCCATTACGCCTTTTAAACGCAGCTTGCTCAGAGGGTACTTTTCTAACTTGCCATTCCGAGAGCGAACACTAGGCTGCCAACAGTTTTTCTTAACCAAAGGTTGGTTTTGCACGATCGCTTCTTTAGGAAGTTCAAAGGGAGGACGAAAAGCTCGACGTTGATAAATAGCGGCTGAAAATTCAGTGACCGGGACAAGCTGATCCACCTCTTTCCTGGCCTTAGCTTCGACGTGTACAACAAAGTCATCTAACGAATCCTCGTTCGCTTTGCAGCCCGACAACACAAGCAGTAACAATATGGAATAAAGCACGTTACTGGGTTTCATCATTGACCTCCGCTTTGAACTGGTAGGTATAAGCTCGAACCCTAAAATGCAGTGTGCTACTTTCTTGACTGACTCGTTGCCAATTCACATCATCAAAGCTAATAATGCGCGGGAGCTTAGCGATGGCCGCAGAGAAATCACCAATCTCGTGGTAATCACCAGTCAGTTCGATATTGAGTGGCAATAAATACAGGAACGCCTTGTTTTGCTTCTGTCCCCAATCAATCCGCGTAAACGTCAGTTTATTATCCAACCCAAGCTCATTCACTGAGGCCAACATGCTGGCTAGCTCTTTCTGAACCGGTAGTTGCTCTAATAGGTAGTCGTAGCGGCTGGTCAACTCATCTAGTTGGCTCTGCAGCTTAGGCAAAGCCGCCACCTTATTGGCTTTAATTCTCAAAGTGGCTTTAAGCGTCTGCTCTTGTTGCTTCATCTGTTGAAGTTCATCGTCCAACGGCAGAATATAGAGCCAAGTCCCTACCCCTTGGATAAGCACCATTAACACCATAATCACTAGCAGTTGAGGCAACAAAGGCCATTCAGTGATCTCATCAACATCGAGCTCTCGCAAGCTCATCCTATTTTGCCAACTAATCCGATTTTGAAAGCTAGCCATGATTCGCCCCCTTATTTTCTATCTTGGCGGTTGCGCTTTCTGCGGTTGTATTTTCTAAAGAAACAGGGCTAAACACAAAAGAGACCTTGAAGGTCTGGAAGTCCTTATTGAAACGTTTACGGTTGTGAACGATAGAATGCATCTCGACCCCTTTAAGAGAGTCGGAACGTTCGAGGTTATCCAACATAGTTGCGAGGCGAGCGGTACTGTCACTGATGCCCGACATTTCGATTTCCTGACCATTCATTTTGATCTTGTCGACATACACGCCCTCAGGAATCAACTCAGGCATCAGGTTCATAAAGTCGGTAGTTTTATTGCGACCGAGTTGTAATGACTCCACAACATCGAGTCTGGTAAGAATGGCTTTGTGTTCTTGTTCCGCCACTTTTAATGATTGGATCTTCTGGTCGAGCTCTGCGATGTACTTATCGAGGTAACTGAGGCGAGATTGCTGCTTGGCGTGTTGGCCATGAAAATAGTTTCCCACCGCCCATTGCCCCAAGAACGCTATAATGGTGCCGAGAATAACCAAATGAACAAAACGCTTTTTATGCTGACCTCGAATCTCGTCACGCCAAGGCAGCAGGTTAATTTGATGCAACATGCTTTTCTCCTTGCCATTTAAGCCCACTCATTGCCATACCCGCCGCAATACCAAAATGTTGCCAATCCATAGGTAGTCGACGCTTCTTCGCAACCTTATTTTCAAACAAAGACAAAGGATTCAATGACTCACAACTCAACTGAAAATGTCGCTCTAGCTCATCAATGAGCATCGGTGTGCTTGCACCCTCACCCATCAACCATATCCCTGCAATAGGTTGAAGCGTATTCACCGACGAATAGAGCTGTAACTGACGCTTGAGTTTTTCAATTAAATTGACAATAAATCGGTGCGTCTCCTCGGCTGTGACGAACCCACCTTCGATATCACTAGGTTTATCCGTACCGCGAAGATCTTGGGTACCAAAGGCAAGGTCTTTATAAAAAGGTACTGAACCTTGTGGGATAATCCCTAACGACGTTTGGTCGATGCCAACATCCACCAGCAACCAATTCTTTTTTTCTGGATACAAACGCGAAGCCAGTTGCCAAATATTGAGAAGGCCATGTGCCTGTGTATCAACCAAGATAGGTTTAAACCCTGCTTTCGTTAACGCATCGGCTCGGCTATCAACCACCTCTTTACGAGTCGCATACACTTGGTAGCTGCTTGTTGATCCTTTACCAAATCGTTTGTCTTCCAGCTTTACAAAATCTAAACTCAGCTCCTCGATAGGAAAGGGAGATTGGTGAGCAAAGGTTTGATAGATCGAGAACTCTTTTTCTCTGTCTTCTAGATCACTCTCTATTTGCAGTACTTTGCTGATCACTGTGTTCTCCGGTACCGAAATAGAGACGTTGCGACTTCCAAAAGGCAGCCCTTTCCTAAGTTCTTTGAGTTTCTTAACAGTTTTCTGATACTCCAGAGTATGGTTAGCTGTAAAAATGTCGTCCGAAATCGGCAGCTCTTTGTATCCCACTAGGGCATACGACTCCCCAACGGGTTTTAGGACCACAGCTTTGATGCTGTGATGATTTATATCTATACCTGTAATTAATGATGAACCCATGTGACCTAGCTCCTGAAGTGCCAAGCATTTCGTTGATTATCTAGGGGTTGTGATTATTAGTTAAATAAGCGTTAATAAACGAAAGCTAAGTTTTTAACCTAGAGTACAAGGGTTTGCTGCTTATCAGCCTTAACTAATCAGGGATTATCCGGTGAAGTTCATAAAGCGATTATTCATATTTACATTGATTTGCATGATTCTTGGAGTCAGTACAATTTTTGGGTTTTATTATTACGTAAAACCCGAGCTGCCTGATGTTGCTACTCTGCGTGACGTAAAACTCCAAACGCCAATGCAAGTCTTCAGTCAAGACGGTAAATTGATCTCTCAATTTGGTGAGAAGCGTCGTAACCCAGTGACTTATGACGAGATCCCTCGCCACTTAGTTGAGGCCCTGATTGCCACCGAAGATAGCCGTTTCTACGAACACCCAGGTATTGATCCAATTGGTATCACCCGTGCAGCGCTCGTCGTTGCGATGTCGGGTTCAGCCAAACAAGGGGCGAGTACCATTACTCAACAACTTGCGCGTAACTTCTTCTTATCTAATGAGAAAAAGATCATGCGTAAGATCAAAGAGATCTTCATTGCGATCCATATCGAGCAACTGCTTAGCAAAGAAGAGATCATGGAGCTTTATGTAAACAAGATCTTCCTTGGTCACCGCTCGTACGGTTTTGGCGCGGCAGCGCGTGTTTATTTCGGTAAGGATCTCCCTGAGCTTACCCTGAGTGAAATTGCTACACTGGCGGGTATGCCAAAAGCACCATCCACGATGAACCCTATCTATTCGATTGAGCGCGCGACTCACCGTCGTAACGTGGTATTACGTCGTATGTTAGACGAGAAATACATCACTCAATCAGAGTTCGATGAAGCTCGTAGCGAGACTTTGATATCGAAATACCACGGTGCAGAGATTGAACTGAGCGCACCCTATGTTGCTGAAGTAGCACGAGCTTGGATGGTTGAACGCTACGGTGAAGCCGCTTATACGTCAGGTATGAAGGTTTACACGACTGTTGATTCAAAACTTCAAAAAGCAGCTAACCAAGCCGCGATTAAAAACCTACTTGGTTACGATGAGCGTCACGGTTACCGCGGTGCTGAAAAAGTGTTGTGGCAAACCGCGCAATCGGCTTGGGATCATGAACAAATCGTTAAGCATCTGAAGTCTCAACCAACCTATGGTGACCTAGTTCCAGCGGTTGTTACGGCCGTTGATTCGAAAAGCACACAAATCTGGGTTAAAAACCAAGGTGAAGGCTCTATCGAATGGCAAGGCATGAACTGGGCGCGTAAGTTCCTAACGGATAATCGTCAAGGCCCTGCCCCATCTCAAGCAAAAGAAATTGTTGCGGTTGGAGAGCAAATCTGGGTTCGCCATGAAGCGATAACAGGTGACGAAGTCTCTGAAGAACCAACAGAAGAAGCAACGACGGAAACTGAAACACCGGTTGTATGGCGACTAAGCCAAGTACCCAATGCGAACACCGCTTTTGTTGCAATGAACCCGAACAACGGCGCGATATTGTCGATGGTCGGTGGCTTTAACTTTGTTCACAACAAATTTAACCGTGCAACGCAATCTGTTCGTCAAGTCGGTTCTGGCATCAAACCATTTATCTACTCAGCGGCCATTGATAAAGGCTTAACTCTGGCATCACTGATCAACGATGCACCTATCAACCAATGGGATAAGAGCCAAGGTACGGCATGGCGACCAAAGAACTCACCACCGACATACGTGGGTCCTACGCGTTTACGCATTGGCTTAGCTCAATCTAAAAACGTAATGGCTGTGCGTGTGCTTCGTGAAGTGGGTTTGGATGACACTCGTAATTATCTAACACGTTTTGGTTTTGATATTGATGAAGTGCCTCGCTCAGAAACTATTGCGCTGGGTGCTGGCAGCTTAACACCAATGAAAGTAGCGCAAGGTTACTCGGTATTCGCTAATGGCGGCTACTACGTAGAACCGTTCTACATCAGCCATATTGAAACCCCATTTGGTGAAACTGAATTTGAAGCGACACCAAAAGTGGTTTGTAAGGACAATTGCGATCAGAAAGCTGCCACAGATCCAATGGCCGATGAATTTGCAGAGCAAGATGTCGACGCGAAAATACAGTACGCACCTCAAGTGATCTCTGAGCAGAACGCATTCCTTGTTCGTGAAATGATGTACAGCAACATCTGGGGCGGCGGTGACTGGAGCGCAGGCACTGGTTGGAACGGTACAGGTTGGCGTGCACAGCCGTTGAAGCGTCGTGACATTGGCGGCAAAACAGGTACCACCAACGATTCGAAAGATACTTGGTACAGCGGGTACGGCCCTGGCATGGTTGCAACGGTGTGGGTTGGCTTTGATAACCACAACCGCAACCTAGGTAGAACCAAAACAAACTCGAACCTTGGTAAAAACCAGATTACAGGTGCAGAAGCGGGCGCTAAAACAGCAGAACCTGCATGGGTTGATTTCATGGGCACTGCATTAGCAGATGTACCTGCGCAGCGTAAAGAACTTCCGGAAAACATCGTCCGAGTTCGTATCGACCGTGAAACTGGCTTACTGACCAACAAGTTCGATAGCTCATCAATGTTCGAGTACTTCGAAAAAGGCACAGAGCCAACCGAGTACATCACTGAACGTTTCAACGATGATATCTACTCAACGTCATCAGGCGAAGCCGTAGAAGAGCTGTTCTAGCTAGGGTTTGTTGAACCTAGTAAGATGAACCAACTAAAAAGGGTTGATATGAATTCATATCAACCCTTTTTTGTATCTACTGTTTGAACCTTTGATATCTATTATTTTAAAACAAACAGCTAAACCACTTTCTCTAATTGCGTGCGAATAGTGTCAGCCAGTTGCTCAAATCGTCCCTTCAATGGAGAGCCTGGTCGGTATGCGACAACAATGCGACGTGAAGGCGTTGGATTAACAGCCGGTACGTAACACACACCATCTTTCTTCTTTTCCTTTGGAACCGATAGCTGAGGTAACAAGGTAATACCCGCCCCTGCCGCTACCATGTTACGCAGCGTCTCTAAGCTGGTCGCTTTAAAACGTTCATCGTCTTTTGCTCCCGCAGCAAAACAGAAGCCTAAGGCTTGGTCTCGTAAACAGTGGCCATCACCTAAAGACAGTACCGTTCTTCCATTGAGTTGCAACATGTCCACACTGTCTTGCTCAGCCCATTCATGGTCACACGGAACCGCAACACTTAATGGTTCATTATAAACATCAAGTTCTTTGAAAGAAGCCGTTTCATCTACAGCAGCCAATACCAAGCAATCCAACTTGCCATCTTCTAGCTGACTCACTAATTGATTCGTCTGAGCTTCATGCAAGTAGAGTTCAAGATCGGGAAAACACTCTTTAAGATGAGGAATAATTTTCGGCAATATGTAAGGCCCCACAGTCGGAATAAAACCGATGTGCATTGGCCCTGTCATCGCTTCACCGTGTCCGCTTGCCATATCTTTAAAGGTCTTCACTTCATTGAGAATGCGTTTTGCCTGTTCCACAAGTTGTAAACCAGATTCTGTAAAGATCACCTTCCTTGGACTACGCTCGGTTAACTGAAGACCAATTTCATCTTCGAGTTTACGTATCTGCCCACTCAAAGTAGGTTGACTGACGAAGCACGCCTCTGCCGCTTTTCTAAAGTGCTTATGCTCTGCGAGCGCCACCAAATATTCAAAGTCACGAATGTTCATGCTCAGCCTCTTACCTCAGGTTTTAATAAGAACAAGGGTTTTAATAGAAACATTTAAAAGAAAAATGTTCTTGATAGAATTTACCTATCAAAACCATAACATCAAACGATTAGAGCTATCAAAGGATTTGTCTAATAATGGGCTCAACGAAACGAAACAGAGCAAAGAAAAACGTTAAGCTCTGAGTGAACAAAATTAAAAATACTATTTAAGGAAATCAATATGTTTGCATCTAAAGAAGGTCAATCAATCCCTCAAGTAACATTCCCAACTCGCCAAGGTGATGCATGGGTTAACATAACGACGGAAGAGCTATTCAAAGACAAGACAGTTATCGTATTCAGCCTACCAGGTGCGTTTACACCAACATGTTCTTCAAGCCACCTACCTCGTTACAACGAGCTACACTCTGTATTCAAAGAAAACGGCGTTGATGACATCCTTTGTGTTTCTGTAAACGACACGTTCGTAATGAACGCATGGAAAGCAGACCAAGAAGCTGAAAAAATCACATTCATCCCAGATGGCAACGGCGACTTCACAGACGGTATGGGTATGTTAGTTGAGAAAAATGACATTGGTTTTGGCAAACGTTCATGGCGCTACAGCATGCTGGTTAAAAACGGCGTAGTAGAAAAAATGTTCATCGAAGAAGACGTACCAGGCGACCCGTTCAAGGTTTCTGATGCAGATACTATGCTTAACTACCTTGCTCCTGAGCACAAAGAGCAAGAATCAATCACAGTATTCACTAAGCCAGGCTGTCCTTTCTGTATGAAAGCGAAACAGAACCTAATCGACAAAGGTCTAAACTACGAAGAAGTGGTTCTGGGTAAAGACGCAACAACAGTAAGCCTACGTGCAATCTCTGGTCGCACTACAGTTCCTCAAGTATTCATCGGTGGCAAACACATCGGTGGCAGCGAAGAGCTAGAAGCTTTCCTAGGTTAATCACTTAGTCGCTAATAAACGCTAATAAACGCTTAGCAATTAAATGACCTAAGTAATTAAATAGCTTAATAATACCAGCTAACCCACCCTCTTGTGGGTTAGCTATTCCAAATCACTCTTATATGAGCTTTGGAAAAGATACAGCTTCTGACTCGCCAACTTTTAACTAACCTATAGTTAGTAACAAGAAGCAGTAAGTAACAAAAGCTGAATCACCAACTAAACCTAATAAAACAGAATCACAAAACTGACCCGCTATCCTGACTCTCAACAAATCACCAGAGTTGGAGGGGTTTGTTCAAACTAAATTTAGCCATTGCGAGAAAATTATTATGAAACAAGTCAATGTAGATGTAGCAGTTATCGGGGGCGGTACAGCAGGTCTAGGTTCTTACCGCGCTGCAAAAGCACACACTGACAGTGTTGTGATGATTGAAGGCGGCCCTTACGGTACAACCTGTGCTCGTGTTGGTTGTATGCCATCTAAACTGCTTATTGCAGCGGCAGAAAGCGTACATCACATCGAGAAAGCTCCGGCTTTTGGCGTTCACCCACAAGGTGATATCGTGATTAACGGCCGTGAAGTCATGGACCGAGTGAAGTTTGAACGTGACCGTTTTGTGGGTTTTGTTTTAGAAGGTGTTGATGAAATCCCAGAGCAAGACAAAATCTCTGGCTACGCTAAATTCTTAAATGACAACACGCTACAAATTGATGACCACACAGTAGTGACTGCTAAGCGCATTGTTATCGCAACAGGTTCTCGCCCTGCTTATCCAGCAGTTTGGAATGAACTTGGTGACCGCCTGATCATTAACGATGACGTGTTCAGCTGGGATGATTTACCAGAATCGGTTGCAGTATTCGGCCCTGGCGTTATTGGCCTAGAGCTTGGTCAGTCACTGCACCGCTTAGGTGTGAAAACAAAACTATTCGGCTTAGGTGGTCAAGTTGGCCCAGTGACAGACCCAGAGATCATGGCTTATGCTGATAAAGCCTTCAATGAAGAGTTCTATCTTGATGCTGACGTAAAAATCGAAAGCATGAAGCGTATTACCATTGAATCGGGTGAAGCTCGTGTCGAAATCCAGTTCATCAATAAGCAAGGTGAGCTAGAAACTAACGTCGTTGAGTATGTGCTGGCAGCAACGGGTCGTCGTCCAAATACCGATAAACTTGGCCTAGAAAACACCTCTCTAGAACTTGATGAACGTGGTGTGCCAATCGCCGATCACTACACGCTACAAACGTCGCTACCTTCAGTATTTATTGCAGGTGATGCAAGTAACCAGCTGCCTCTACTGCATGAAGCCGCAGACCAAGCACGTATTGCGGGTGACAACGCAGGTCGCTTCCCTGAGATTCGAGCAGGCTTGCGCCGCTCAAAAATCTCAGCCGTGTTCTCAGACCCGCAAATTGCGATGGTTGGAGAAACGTATAAAGAGATCACAACACGCCTAGGCACATGTGGTTGTTTTGCAACAGGCGAAGTGTCTTTCGAAAGCCAAGGCCGTTCACGAGTGATGCTGCGTAACAAAGGTATTCTGCACGTTTACGGCGAGCAAGGTACAGGCCGCTTCCTTGGAGCTGAAATGATGGGACCAAACGCAGAGCATTTAGCTCACTTATTAGCTTGGGCACACCAGAATAAGATGACGGTTTCTGAAATGCTAGATATGCCTTTCTACCACCCAGTGATTGAAGAAGGTGTTCGAACAGCGCTACGTGACCTCAATGCAAAACTGCACCTTGGTCCGGAGACGGTGAAACACTGTCTAGATTGTGGCCCTGGTTGTTAATCTCTGCTGATTGATACAGAACGCATAGATTAGATACTAAAAAGGAAAGCCATTGGCTTTCCTTTTTGTTTTGGCAGCGACAGATTCCCGATTACGCTCCTTCGTCGCTACCGGGAGTGACGATAATTATCAAAATATTATAGGACCGAAATCCTCTACGTCATTCCAGAACTGAGGAACGAAGTATCTGGAATCTCTTGAAGCCATTACCTGTCGCTAAATACTTAGCTATTACTTCTCAGCAGCAATCACAGAGATCTCAACAAGTAGCGCTTCGCGAGCCATATCACCCGTCACACATGCACGAGCTGGGGCATGACCTTCTGGAACCCATGCATCCCATACTTCATTCATTTCTTGGAAGTCTTTCATGTCTTTCAAGTAAATCGTTGCTGATAGCATGTGCTCTTTGTCACTGCCTGCTTGCTCAAGTAGAGTTTCAACTTTATCTAGCATGGTCTGTGTTTGTTCTGTGATGTCTTTTGTTGCATCAGCACAAACTTGGCCACATAGGTAGATAGTGCCGTTATGTTTAACAATACGGCTCATGCGTTGTTTGGTTTCTTGGCGCTCAATCATCGACTTTCTCTCTCTGTGTCACCGTGATCCAATATCTTGTGACGTGTTATTATCAGGGCAACAAGCATAACGCGAATCTAGCCCAAGATGACATGTATTCATTGCAATAAAAGTGAAAAAATCCGTAACAAACTCGGTCGCTGCCAGCGCTGCATGAATCAACTAACGCTATTGTCGATAGCCAGTTGGGGAGCGTGGTGGATATTTTTCAAAGATGATCCGAAAGCCATAAACTCTATCGCTTTGATGATGGCCGCTTGCGCATTCAGTGGTTTGTTGTCGCTGCATTGGATAATGAAATTTGTCGTGCTGCCTTTACGAAATAACAAACACTAGATTGAAATTGGAATCGTTTATGGGAATGACAGTGTCAGCAAACAATGTGCGATCCTATCTAAAGGCTCCGTGAGTGAATTCATCCTGAAAAACAGCCTACAAACCAATTCCCAAACAGCAGATAGAAAAAAGCCCCAGAACCAATCGATTCTAGGGCTTTCTTAGAAATTTCTAAGAAAAAGCAGTGGTACTTTAATAGACCGGACTTTTCTTAGTTTGTTCCCAAAAAAGATCAGATTTTTGATCTTTTTTTTAGGAGCTATAAAATCAATGATTTATGCAACATTAACCTTAGCGATAATCTGCTCTACCAAGTTCACTTCCAAGGCCACTTCATCACATGCATGTTGACGAGGACACTGGTCACAATCTTTTAGTACCTTCTCTGGCAGCAAAGACTTTGATGTTGGCAAGAAGTCATGCTTCATAAAGAACTCAGGAGTACGAGTCAGTACAAACACCTTCTTGATTGCCATTTGTCGTGCTTTATCAACCAAATTCTGAACAATCGCAGTACCTTGACCTTGGCCTTGCCAACCCGCTTCGACGCCGAGGGAGCGAATTTCAGCTAAGCCAGAATCATAGACATAGAGTGATGCACAGCCTGTCACTTCACCATGATGTTCAGCCACCGCGAACGAGCCAATATCACGCACCAGTTCATTACGAGAACGAGGCAGGTTTTCACCCATGTTAGCCCAGTAGGCCACCATGCCTTCTAACGCTTCGATATCCGTCAAACGAGCAGGACGAACCTTAACAATTGAAGTATCACGCTGTGATAAACGCTTCTCGGCTTGATCAACCGCGTAAGCGACTTGCTGCGGTGACACACCACCTAGCGCACTACGTTTTTCAAGACACGATTCAATGGTCAAGATGCTATACACATCTTCTTCGATCACATCGGAGAACTCTTTCAACTCTGCGATGGTCAATTCTTCTAGTGCACAGCCTTTAGCAATGGCCGCAACTACCGTCACACCTACAATGTGGTGAGCTTCACGGAAAGGAATGCCTTTCGCAACTAAGTAATCAGCCAGTTCGGTTGAGTTTGCATAACCTTGCTTCGCCGCTTCAAGTGTACGCTCGCCATTCACTTTAATGCCGTCAAAACAAAGAGCCGCCATTTCCATACAATCATTCCAAGTATCTAAAGCGTCGAACAGACCTTCTTTATCTTCTTGCATGTCTTTGTTGTACGCCAAAGGCAGAGCTTTTACTGTCATCATCATTGCCGCTAATGAACCATATACACGGCCAGTTTTGCCACGGATAAGTTCGAGCGCATCCGGGTTTTTCTTTTGTGGCATCAGGGATGAACCTGAAGTCACAGTATCCGCTAACTCGATGAAATTCGATTCACCCGAGTTGTAGAAAATCATATCTTCTGCAAGACGTGAAAGGTGAAGCATAGAGATAGATGCAATCGACATCAGCTCCATCACATGATCACGGTCAGAGACTGAATCTAGAGAGTTACGTGTTGCACGACGGAAACCTAAGTTGTGAGCTAACTCTTCACGGTCCATCGGGTAAGCCGTTCCGGCAAGGGCACCAGAACCCAGCGGACATGTATCTAGACGCTTAATCGCATCATTCAAACGAGAGTAGTCACGCTCAAGCATTTCAACGTAAGCCAGGCACCAGTGAGCAAAAGTTACTGGCTGAGCACGTTGCAAGTGAGTGTAGCCAGGAAGCACGGTTTCTTGATGCTGAGAAGCAACGTTCACCATTTGGCTTTGTAGGCGATCAAGCGCTAACAGTAATTGGTTACCTTGTTGACGACACCATAGTTTAAGGTCTGTCGCTACTTGGTCATTACGAGAACGGCCAGTGTGAAGCTTTTTACCCAAATCACCGACTTTGCCAATAAGTTGTTGCTCAACCCAGCTGTGAATATCTTCTGCATCAGAACGTAAGATCTGTTCAGGGTCTTCCATCACTTCGAGTTTTAGCTCATTCAGTGCAAGCTCTAGTCTTTGCTGTTCTTCTTCTGTTAGAACATTGACCGACTGTAGAGCTTTTGACCAAGCAATAGAGCCAACAATGTCTTGCTCAGCCAATCGGTAATCAAAACGAAGAGAATCGTTAAAATCTTTGAACCGAGTGTCTGCTGCTTGGGTAAATCTACCGCCCCATAATGCCATTGTGTATCTCCTAATTGCACAGTGCTCACTGTTTTTTGCAAATGATAATTCTGATTAAGATTCAGTATTTTTCTGATGGTTTAAACTTACGGCAATTCAAAATGAAAATAAAGTATTAATTCATTATTTTCACATATTTATTCACCAAAAGATCATTCCATTGATTATTTTCAGCGTGGAGCGCGAATTATATGCCATTCAATGGTAAAAGCTGAAGCTGATTTATTAAGCGAATAGAAAACAAAAAGCCCATTCACTGTTTAGTAGTAAATGGGCTTTGCATAATAATGTCGGTTTACTGGCCTTTAACCTTGCGCTAAAAGCTAGCTCGCTAACTCATTGTTAGGATTACTTTTGGCTATTCAAAGCACGGATGCGGCTTGATAGCGAGTAAAGACGGATGAAGCCTTCAGCATGGCTTTGGTCGTAAACTTCATCTTCACCAAAGGTTGCAAACTCTTCAGAGTACAGGCTGTTATCAGAACGTTTCTGAGTCACTGTTGCATGGCCTTTGTAAAGTTTGATAACCACTTCGCCATTCACGTCTTGTGCTAGTTCTTCTGTCGCGGCAAGAATTGATTTGCATAATGGAGTGAACCAACGGCCATCGTATACAAGGTGAGAAGCCTTAACACCTAGCTCTTCACGGAATTCGAATGCCGCTTTATCAAGAACCAGTTGCTCTACTGCACGTAGTGCTTCCATCATGATTGTGCCACCTGGAGTTTCGTAACAACCACGAGACTTCATACCAACAAGACGGTTTTCTACGATATCGATACGACCAACACCGTGCTTCGCACCCTTCTCGTTTAGGTAAACCAGTGCGTTGTATGGCGTCATTGTTTCGCCATCTACCGCTACCACTTCACCTTTTTCAACTTTAAGCGTCACTGTTTCAGATTCGTTTGGTGCTTGTTCTGGATCTACCGTCCATGCCCAGCAATCTTCATCCGGTGCGTTCCATGTATTTTCTAGAACACCACCTTCGGTAGAGATGTGCCATGCGTTTGCATCACGCGAGTAAATCTTAGTAAGAGAAGCCGTACAAGGAATGTTACGCTCTGCTAGGTAATCCAGACACTCTTCACGGCTCACTAGATCCCATTCACGCCAAGGTGCAATTACGTGTAGGTCTGGTGCTAGTGCAGCAAATGCACCTTCAAAACGAACTTGGTCATTACCCTTACCCGTACAGCCGTGACATAGCGCGTCTGCACCTACTTTACGGGCAACTTCAACCTGAGCTTTCGCAATGATTGGACGAGCCATTGAAGTACCTAACAAGTATTTACCTTCGTAGTAAGCACCTGTTTTGAGCGTTGGGTAGATGTAATCTGCCACCATCTCTTCTTTAAGGTCAGCGATGTAACACTCAGATGCACCAGATGCGATCGCTTTTTCTTCGATACCAATCAGTTCTTCATCACCTTGGCCTACATCAGCAACAAATGCGATAACTTCACAATCATAGTTCTCTTTCAACCATGGAATGATTACTGATGTGTCTAGACCGCCAGAGTAGGCTACTACAACTTTCTTTACGTTAACTTTGCTCATTTTCTTTCTCCTAGTTTCCATACTGCACATGGCGGTCAGCGTTGGAAATGACTTTAATAGTTATTATTTAAATTTATTTGTCTAAATTCTTTAAGTAGTGACTCGTTGTGAGGCCTACTGAGGTAAAAACTGTGTTCCTATGCTTTTACCTGAAAAAAGTTGTGTCAGTTTGTCTGGGTATCGCCAAGTGGCGACTTCGATTGGTCGTCCAAGGTCGTTAGCGGCTTCTAATGCGGCTTTGACCTTAACGATCATGCCGTCAGTAATGACTTTACCTTTAATAAGGTCATCAGCTTGTTGTTGATTAAGGCTTGGAATGAGGTGACCTTTGCCATCCAAAACACCACTCACATCAGAAAGTAGTACCAATTCAGCATCGAGTGCACCTGCCACAGCCACAGCCGCTTGGTCTGCATTGACGTTCATCAGTTGTCCTTGCTCAGTCAGACCAATAGAACTAATGATTGGCAATGCACCAGCATCAAGGATGGCTTGCAGAACGGTTGAGTCGCCCGGCTCAGCTTTACCTACTGCACCCAATTCAGGGTTCAGCTCGCTGACTTTACATAGACCACCGTCGGCGAGGCTCAAACCAACGGCGTTGATACCGTCTTTAATTGCCTGACCTTGAAGTAATTTATTCGCGGTGCCCGCTAGCGCGCCTGCGATCAAAGGAATTTGATCGTAAGGGGTAACACGTAGCCCTTCTTTCTTAACCGTTTCGAGGTTTAGCTTACTCATCAAATCATCAACAAGGTAACCACCACCGTGAACGATCACGATTGGTCGCTGTGCTTGTTGTTGGTAAGCAGAGATAGCACCAAATAACTTGCTAAGTGTTTCACCACAAGATAGCGCAGCGCCACCTAACTTTATGATTAATGGTTGATTATTAAGGCTCATATCTAGATTTCCTTACACTAACGCAGTTAATGGCGCAAAACCATAACGTAAATTCAAACACTGCATCGCTTGGCTAGATGCACCCTTTAATAAGTTATCAATCGCTGAAACAACGATGATATGTTGACCTTGAACCTTCCAGCCTAAATCGCAGAAAGGTGTCTGTTCTACATCTTGAATTCTTGGCAATGTCTCTTCGAGTAATCTCACAGCGGGCTTACCTTGATAAGCTTGCTCGAAGGAATCTTGTATCTGTTGTTCTGTCACACCGTCAGCCAATTTCATGGTGATGGTCGCTAAAATGCCGCGCTTAAAATTCCCTAGATGCGGAGTGAAAATCACATCACATCCTAAGTGTGCAGCCATTTCAGGTTGATGACGGTGATTGAATACCCCATAAGCTTGTAAGCTCACTTCACAGAAGCTGTTTACCATGCTCGCCTTACGACCTGCTCCAGTGACACCACTGGTTGCGTTAATCACCGGCCATTGGTTTGTATCAAGTAGCTTTGCTTCAACCAAAGGCTTAATCGCTAATTGAGAAGCTGTTGGGTAACAACCGGCTACTGCGACAAGTTGAGCTTCTTTAATTTCTTGCTCGTTCCACTCAGCTAAGCCGTAAGCTGCTTTATCGAGCCACTGTTCATGTTGATGCTCAAAACCGTAGAACTCTTGATAAAAGTTTTCGCCTTTAACTCTAAACGCGCCCGATAGGTCGAATACTTGGCAATCATTCTCAAGAAAGATGGGTGCTAGGTCGTGGCTTACTTCATGCGCGGTTGCTAAGAAAATCACGTCTGATTGCTTTGCCACTTCTTCCGGATTTGTTAAAGGTTGCACTGGCATATCAATCAGGCCAGCTAACTTACCGTGCAGTGCAGCGATAGGTTTACCCGCGTCTACACTATTGGCTGAGACATATAAACCTGATAGCGTGAGCTCAGGGTGTCTGTTTATCATTAGAGCCAGTTCTGCTCCTGTGTAGCCGCTTGCGCCAATGATCGTGGTTTTCAACATCTCAACACATCCATTCCTGAGGTAAGTAACATTTCAAATTTGACTATTCATACTTAATTTTTAGCTTTATTTGATTTCTTATGCATTAAATATGATTTAATATGTGTTTTACCGACTTATGGTTTTCCTGTCAATAGTAGAAGTGAAGATATTATGCAATTACCGAGTTTCCTTGAGGTCTATAAGGGCCTAATTTCAACCGACTCTATTAGCTCTACCGATCCAAGCTGGGATCATGGCAACGAAAAAGTCATCGAGAAAATGGCTCAATGGTTTAAAGACTTAGGCTTTAGTGTAGAGGTCGTGGAAGTCGAACCCGGCAAACATAATATGGTCGCAAAAATGGGTTCAGGAGAAGGTGGCTTGCTACTCGCAGGACACAGCGACACCGTGCCATTCGATGAAGGACGTTGGAACTTCGATCCTCATGCACTTACTGAACACAACAATCGCTTCTACGGATTAGGCACAGCCGATATGAAGGGCTTTTTTGCTTTCGTTTATGAAGCAGCGAAGAAAATGGATTGGAACAAACAAGCCAAGCCACTTTATGTACTGGCGACTTGTGATGAAGAAACGACCATGCTGGGTGCTCGCCATTTCACTGAAAACGCCCCATTCAAACCGGACTACTGCATTATTGGTGAGCCAACTAGCCTTGTGCCGATTCGTGGTCATAAAGGCCATGTGGCAAATGCCGTGCGAGTGACGGGTAAATCAGGTCACTCTTCTGATCCCGCATTAGGTGTGAATGCGATAGAAATCATGCATGAGGTGCTATTTGCTTTAATGCAGCTGCGTGACAAGTTGGTTAAAGAATACCACCACCCTGGATTCGCAATCCCAAGTCCAACGCTAAACCTTGGTCATATTCATGGTGGTGACAGTGCCAACCGCATTTGTGGTTGTTGTGAGCTGCACTACGATGTTCGTCCTTTACCAGGAATCAGCTTAGACGGTTTAGATAACATGCTGCGTGGTGCTCTCAAGGAAGTCGAAGCAAAATGGCCAGGTCGAATTGAAATCACGCCATTGCATGAACCGATTCCGGGGTATGAGTGCCAGCACGACCATCCATTTATTGGTGGCATGGAAGCGGTATGTGAGATTGAATCGCAGACCGTGAACTACTGTACTGAGGCTCCTTTCCTTCAAGAATTATGCCCGACCTTAGTGTTAGGTCCAGGCTCAATTGACCAAGCTCACCAACCCGATGAGTTCTTAAGTTTCGATTTTATTGACCCAACGATTGATGTTTTGAGTAAATCCATCCGTAAATATTGCTTCTAGTTATTCGCTACCCATTCGATATATTCCGATAAAAGCCACCCTAAAAAGTGGCTTTTATTCTGTTATCGCTGACACAGCCTGATCTTGTAATTAAATTTCACTTTTTCCCTAAGTTTTGAAAAATTTACTTCTCCCGCATTTTTAAACCTAATAATTGCAAACTTAGAATGCTTTATTTGACTAGATACAGCACTTTTCGCTAGATTGTGTACTTAACAAGGAACAATGGATGTAATTTTTTTACGAGGCAGGATGACAATGAACGAGAAATACGCCGCTCTCAAGAGTAACGTAAGCATGCTGGGACGCTTGCTAGGTAACACAATCCAAGATGCACATGGTGACGTTATCTTAGAGAAAGTGGAGACTATCCGTAAACTTTCCAAATCCGCCCGCGCAGGCAACAAAGCTGACCGTGACAGCCTAGTTGAAGAAATTAAAAACCTGCCGAACGAACAACTCACTCCTGTTGCTCGTGCATTTAACCAATTTCTCAACCTCACTAACATGGCAGAGCAATACCACACGATCTCTCGCCACTGTGAAGAGCATGTTTGTGAACCAGACGTGCTGCAATCTCTATTTTCCAAATTAAATCAAAACGACATCAGCAAGCTAGACGCAGCTCAAGCTGTTCGCGATCTGAACATTGAACTCGTTTTGACCGCTCACCCAACAGAAATTACTCGTCGCACCATGATCAACAAGCTGGTTAAGATCAACGAGTGTTTGTCAAAATTAGAATTAAGCGACCTATCACACAAAGAACGTGTGAAAACAGAACGTCGCCTAGAGCAGCTTATCGCTCAAGGTTGGCACTCTGATGTGATTCGTCAGCAACGCCCGACACCACTTGATGAAGCGAAATGGGGCTTTGCGGTTGTAGAAAATTCTCTATGGGAAGCCGTGCCTGATTTCCTACGTGATATGGATGGACGACTAAAAGATTACCTTGGTGAAGGCTTGCCAATCGATGCGCGCCCAGTGCACTTCTCATCTTGGATGGGCGGTGACCGCGATGGTAACCCATTCGTAACGCACACCATCACCAAAGAAGTACTGCGCCTATCTCGCTGGAAAGCCGCTGACCTGTACCTAGGTGACGTGAACGAGCTGATTACCGAACTGTCGATGACAAAGTGTAATGATGCCGTTCGTGAATTGGCTGGCGATGAGCACGAAGCTTACCGTGCAATCCTTAAGAGTCTACGCACTCTGCTGAACAATACGCTAGAAGTGCTTGATGCAAAACTGCACGACGCTGAAGTACCGAAGAAAGAAACACTACAGAACATCGACCAACTTTGGACACCACTTTACGCCTGTTACCAATCGCTGCACGAGTGCGGCATGGGCGTAATTGCTGACGGTTCACTGCTTGATACCCTGCGCCGCCTGAAAGCATTTGGTGTGCACTTGGTTCGTCTCGATGTTCGTCAAGAAAGTACACGTCACTCAGATGTCCTATCTGAACTGACTCGCTACCTAGGCATTGGCGATTACGACCAGTGGAGCGAGCAAGACAAGATTGCTTTCTTAACCAATGAATTAAGCTCAAAACGCCCACTGTTACCGCGCGATTGGGAACCATCTGAACAGGTCAAAGAGGTTTTAGACACCTGTAAGGTCGTTGCTGCTCAACCTCGTGAAGCCTTTGGTGCTTACGTAATCTCTATGGCTCGTACAGCATCGGATGTGCTGGCTGTTCACTTACTGCTACAAGAATGTGGTTGCCCGTACCGTATGGACGTATGTCCATTGTTCGAAACGTTGGACGACTTGAACAACTCAGAAGCCGTAATGAAACAGCTAATGAGTATCGATTTGTACCGTGGCTTTATCCAAAACCACCAAATGGTGATGATCGGATATTCTGACTCAGCGAAAGATGCCGGCGTAATGTCTGCAGGTTGGGCGCAGTATGACGCGATGGACAAGCTGGTTAAGGTTTGTGATGAAGAAGGCATTGAACTAACCCTATTCCACGGTCGTGGTGGTACGGTTGGTCGTGGTGGTGCTCCAGCGCATGCTGCCCTTCTTTCTCAGCCACCAAAGAGTTTGAAAGGTGGCTTACGTGTCACTGAGCAAGGCGAAATGATCCGCTTTAAGCTTGGCTTGCCAGATGTTGCAGTAAACAGCTTCAACCTATACGCAAGTGCGATTCTAGAAGCGAATCTTCTTCCGCCACCAGAGCCAAAACAAGAATGGCGCGACCTAATGGAAGTGTTGTCTCAAGTATCTTGTGAGGCTTACCGCAATGTGGTTCGTGGCGAAGAAAAGTTTGTTCCTTACTTCCGTCAGGCAACTCCGGAGCTAGAGCTCGGCAAGCTGCCACTCGGTTCTCGTCCTGCAAAGCGTAACCCGAACGGTGGTGTAGAAAGCCTACGTGCTATTCCATGGATCTTCTCTTGGAGTCAGAACCGCTTAGTTCTTCCTGCATGGTTAGGCGCGGGCGAAGCGATTCAATATTCAGTAGATCAAGGCCATCAAGCGCTACTGGAAGAAATGTGTCGTGAATGGCCATTCTTCTCGACTCGTCTTGGTATGTTAGAAATGGTGTACTCGAAGTGCAACATGGAAATTGCCGAGTATTACGACCAGCGTCTGGTTGATAAAGAGCTATTACCACTGGGTGAGCTACTGCGTGATCAACTGCAGAAAGACATCAAAGCTGTACTGAATGTCGAGAACAACGAAAACTTGATGCAAAGCGACCCGTGGGGACTTGAATCAATCCGTTTACGTAACATCTACGTTGAGCCACTAAATATGCTTCAAGCTGAACTGCTTTACCGTACTCGGAAGTGTGAAACACCACCAGCGGAGCTAGAAGAAGCGCTAATGGTGACGATTGCAGGTATTGCAGCAGGTATGCGAAATACAGGTTAATTAGTAAACCCTACTATAATCTAGTTAGCATTTACATCTTAAAAAAGAACAAAAGGTCGCCATGTGCGACCTTTTTATTTTGCAAAATAACCTCTATTGAGTTTTTTGTCAGTTTTTCGGGTTATTTTGTCCATGTATTCTACTTTATGCTTATTATTTAGATATACTACTGCTCCGCTGCGGAAACACTCCAAAAAAATAATCTGCAGCAGTTTGACCAATAAACTGGTCGACCTAGGTGATAAACGGCTTTATTAAGGTGACATAACCAACAACGATGTTGGTGCTACTTAAACATAACCAATATAACGTGCCAAAAGAAGCACACTTGATGTTTAAGTATTTGTTTACTGTTTACCATTTGGATTTCAGACATGTCATTACCACACGTAATTCTAACCGTTTTAAGTACACGCGATGCTACTGGTTACGATATCACAAAAGAATTCTCAGCAAGCATTGGTTACTTCTGGAAAGCTAGCCATCAACAAGTTTACCGCGAGCTAAATAAAATGGCTCAAAACGACCAGGTAACTTGCGTGCTTGAACCTCAAGAAGGCAAACCGGATCGTAAAGTTTACTCTATCACTGACGCTGGTCGTGGCGCTTTAGGCGCATGGTTTGAACAACCGACAGCACACCCGACAGTTCGTGATGAGTTCTCAGCTAAGCTAATGGCTTGTGCTGTTCAAGCCTCTGACCCGTACCGTGTACAACTTGCTGAACTAGTAGAAGAGTCTCGCAAACTGGTTTCTCACTACAAAGAAATTGAAGCAGCGTACTACGCAACGCCATCAACACTAGACAAACAAGCACGCCTTGAGCGTCTAACGCTTCGTCGTAACCTACTGATCCGTGAAGCATGGATTGTATGGGCTGAAGAAGTACTGCTTGAGCTTGGTGCTCTTGCTTAAGCGAAGCTAGAAGCTAGAAGCTAGAAGCTAGAAGCTAGAAGCTAGAAGAAAAGCAAAAGGCTTGAACTCTTAGAGTCCAAGCCTTTTTTGTATCTGTAAGATTTGAGATTTTATCGCCGATAGCTTTTGCTCGGGAGCCTAAATCAACTACAGCGCAGCGACTTGTGGGCGAACGCCTAGCGTATGGCAAAGTGCGTAAGTCATTTCTGCACGGTTTAGTGTATAAAAATGAAAATCTTTCACACCTTCACGACTCAACGTACGAACCATATCAATCGCTTGACTAGCACCTACCAATTGACGAGTCGTTGGATCATCATCCAGACCTTCAAACTGCTTCGCCATCCAACCTGGAACTTTTACGTTGTTCATTGCTGCAAAGCGAGAAGCTTGCTTAAAATTAGAGACTGGCAAGATGCCTGGTACGATTTCAACGTCGATACCAGCAGCAACGCAACGGTCACGAAAACGTAAGTAGCTTTCAACATCGAAAAAGAACTGTGTGATTGCACGGTTAGCTCCGGCATCCACTTTACGCTTTAGGTTAATAAGATCAGACTGAGCGCTTTTTGCTTCAGGGTGAACCTCAGGGAAAGCTGCAACTGAAATATCAAAGTCGTGGCGTGATTTAAGCAGCTTTACGAGGTCAGATGCGTACATGTCTGGAGCGCCACCGCCTGCTGGAATATCACCACGTAGCGCAACAATACTTTCAATACCGTTTGCCCAATAATCGTCAGCAATTTGAATCAATTCTTCGCGACTAGCGTCAATACACGTTAAATGTGGCGCAGCAACTAAGCCTGTTTGGTTTTTGATTTCTTTAATGATCGAGTGGGTACGATCACGCTCACCGGAGTTTGCACCATAGGTTACCGAGACAAATTTTGGTTGAAGTGTCTTAAGACGGTGAACTGAGTTCCACAGCGTTTCTTCCATCTTTTCGCTGCTTGGTGGAAAAAATTCAAATGACACATTAATGTTGTCAGAAAGCTCAGCAATATTCTGATTTAAAGCGTCGATATGGCCTGCGTGTGTGTATCCCATCTTACTCTCCCTGTGGCAAAAGCAACCACTAAATAATCTCAAATCCTTAGCGACGTTTAGACGTCTATATGTCTCCAGAATGTATTGAATACGATTTAATGTCAACAGATCGATTATGAATTTTTTTCAAGTAGATCGTGAGTAAAACTCAAGTCAGTAAATGAGCCGCAAAGCAAAAATAAGATAGAAAAAAGGCTGAAAAACACATCGTGCTTTCAGCCTTATTTATCTTAGTGAATAGTATGCTATTTACGTATTAAACTAATTGATCTGAGTATTAAACCAACCGATTTGCGTATTAAAACAAGCTCGACATTCTGTTTAAGTCAGATTGGATTGCGCCTGCCG
The DNA here is from genome assembly GCF_963898195.1 of Vibrio sp. L3-7. Classification (NCBI taxonomy): domain Bacteria; kingdom Pseudomonadati; phylum Pseudomonadota; class Gammaproteobacteria; order Vibrionales; family Vibrionaceae; genus Vibrio; species Vibrio sp. L3-7. The sequence continues at coordinate 140,761 of NZ_CAWQUW010000074.1, forward strand.
TCACTTCACGACCAGCACCAGGGCCTCGAATAACTAATGGATTATCTTTATACCATTTACTCTCAATCGCAAAGATGTTGTCGCAAGGCAATAAGTTCGCCAGTGCATGCTCTTTCGATAATGCCTCAACACCTACCGTTGCCTTACCATTCTTCTCTAGACGCGCGACGTAACGTAGAACCTTCTGCTGAGAATGTGCTTTTTCCAAACGCTCGGCCAACTCTTCACTCAGCACAGAGGCCTTATCAAAGAAATCATCCACCGATAAACCTTTCAGCTCTTCCGGTACTAGTGATTCTACTTTTACGTTTTCAGGTTCAATATCTAAACCCGATTCACGCGCCAGAATTACCAGCTTACGCATCACGTCTGAGCCATCGAGATCAGCACGAGGATCCGGTTCTGTTAGGCCTTGCTGCCAAGCTAGATCAACCAACTCGCTGAACGGTACCCTGCCATCAAACTGTTGGAACAACCAAGACAGCGTGCCCGAAAAAATACCAGACAGTGCAATAATATCATCACCGCTTTCACGTAAGTCACGCACCGTGTGATTGATTGGTAAGCCAGCACCAACGGTCGCGTTATACAACCAATGACGGCTGATCTTAGCGAAAGCATCTTGCACCTGATGGTAGTACTCGCTTGATGCAGAGCCTGCAACCTTGTTCGCCGAGATCAAATGGATGCCTTGTTGTGCGATTTGCAGATATTTTGCTGCAAGCACTGGGCTCGCAGTAACATCAAGAACCACCGCTTCATCGTAACCCTGAATCGAACCTAAGCGCTCTAACCAATCGTTACCATTATTAGCAATCGCTTCATCATCAAAACGCTTACCAACAGACGTCGCATCAATACCTTGATCGTCGAACCAATAGGTCTGGCTATCAACCACTGCGACCAATTCAAAGTTCATTCCACGGCGCTTTTCAAGCTCAGCCTTTTGTTCAGCAAACAGACTTAACCAACTTGAACCAATGTTGCCCTTACCACATAAGGCAATCGCAACGCGTTTCTGTGCTTGGAACAATTGAGAATGAATGCCTTTCACTAGGCTTGAGGTTTCACTCTTACGAATCACTGCTACCAAGCTTAAGCCTGAGTTCGCTTCTGAGATAAACTCAACCGGTGAGCTCTTTAGTTGCTGGTAGAAGCCGTAGCAATGGTTCGGGTTTTTGGTCACGCCCGCACCCACTGCAGCAATCAGAGAGAAACCTTCTTTAAGTTTGATTTCAGCTTCAATCGCATGGTCTTGTAGATATTCCAATGCACCACCAGCGATCTCCTCGGTATAAGCAAGACGCAGGCAGTGTTGATCTGGTTCAAGTTCATAAGCAAGCGGCTCTAGTTGAGCACGCTTAAGACCTTCCAACACTTCGCTTTCTAGACGGTCGAAATCATGTCCATGACCAAACGTCAGTTGCACGATAAGAACTTCATCTAAAGAGGTAATGATTTTTGCACCACGGCCGGATGCCAATACACGCTCTATCTGTGTAGAGCCCGCCTCTGGCTGATAACTGCAACGTAAGCTAAGGTCCATAGCACTTTGAGCCACAGGCTGTAGCGTTCGGCTATGAAGCACAGGAGCCGCTAGACGAGCCAGTTCACTGGCTTCATCAAGGCGAAGTAAAGGTAACAAACACGCATCTGAAACCAAACGAGGATCAGCGCTGTATACACCAGCCACATCACTCCAAATCGTTACGCGCTCAACTTCTGCTAGAGCACCAATCACAGTTGCCGAGTAATCCGAACCGTTGCGGCCGAGCAGCACTGTTTCGCCCTCGCAGTTCTGGGCCATAAAACCAGTAATCACCACACGGCAATGCGTATGCTGAGCCAGAACTTCTTTAATCAGAGAGTAAGAACGTGCGCGGTCGACTTCTGGTTGAGCGCCTACTTCTGCACGTAAAAAAGCACGAGCATCTTGAGCGACAGCCTGTAAATCATGTTGGCACAACAAAGCCGCCAATAAGCGTGAAGACCAAACTTCGCCATGACCAAGCACTTGCGCTTTTTGCGCTTCACTCAAGGGAGCCGTTAACTCGCCTAAAGCGGTAAATTCTTGTTGAATGGTTGCCGTTAGTTGCGCAGCAGATTCACCTTCAAGTAACGTTTCAATCAATTCAAGTTGGAACTGACGAAGGGTTTGCAGGCACTCATGTGCGATGCGGCCATCTTTATCGAGTGCTTCAACAAACTCGATTAAGCGGTTGGTTGTTTTACCCGCAGCGGATACCACGACCAAATCTGTTGCTGACGAATATTCTCTAAGAATGTTCACCACTCGTAGGTAACATTCAGGGTTCGCTAAACTGCTGCCACCAAATTTATGTAGCTGGCGAAAGGTTGCCATTATTCACCCTCCCCTTCAGCGATAAAGCGTTGTGTTTTTTCAAAGGCTTGTTTGAGATCGTCAATCAGATCTTCGGCATCTTCAAGGCCAACCGAGAGGCGCAATAGTTGCTGAGAAATACCAGCTTCTGCCAATGCTTCTTCACCCATAGCACGGTGAGTCATCGACGCGGGGTGACAAATCAGGCTTTCAACGCCACCCAGAGATTCAGCCAAAGAGAACAACTCTAACTCGCCAACAAAATATTTAAGCGCGTCGAATGAACCCGCAAATTCAAAACTCAACATTGAGCCAAAGCCAGACTGCTGTTTCTTCGCGATATCATGACCAGGATGATTAGGTAAGCTTGGGTGATAAATAGTACTAACCAGATCTTGTTGTTGTAGCGAAGTTAGGATTTCACGAGAACTCTCTTCATGAACACGCATACGAGCACCAAGCGTACGAATACCACGTAGCGTCATGTAGCTATCAAATGGTGTGCCAGTCGCACCAATGCAGTTGCCCCACCAAGCTAACTCTTCAGCATGCTCTTCTGTTTTAGTAACGACTACGCCACCAATCACATCTGAGTGACCGTTAATGAATTTCGTTGTCGAATGGATAACAAAATCGGCACCTAGCTCTAAAGGCTTTTGGAATACAGGCGTCAAAAATGTGTTATCGACAGCAACCAATGCACCGACTTTTTTCGCTTTACGGCAAGTTTTTGCAATATCGACAACACGAACCAATGGATTCGATGGCGTTTCTAATAAGATCAATTTTGGCTTAAGTGCGATCGCCGCATCCAACGCAACTTGATCCGATTGATCAACAAACAGCACCTTAAAGTCGCCTTTGATCGAACGCGTGTTAAACAGACGGTAAGTACCACCATAACAATCGTGTGGTGCGATAATAAGATCATCGCCACCCAAGAAAGCAGACACCCATAAGTTAAGCGCCGACGTACCACAGTTAGTGACAACTGCACCTTTACCAGATTCTAGTTCAAACAGCGCAGTTTCTAATAAACCACGGTTTGGATTACCAGAACGGGTGTAATCGTACTTTGGTACTTCACCAAAAGCGGGAAAACCGTAGTTAGTCGACAGATAAATAGGTGGAACTACGGCATGATGTTGAGTGTCTGACTCGATGCCAGTACGTACGGCGATGGTTGCTGGCTTCCGGCTGCTCATAGGTGCTTCCTTACAAGTTTGGCGTCTGGGTATCACAGCCGCTTGTGGGGTTTTTGCGGCTGTGTTAGATATATGTTATTCACTTTACTTTCATAAACGTGAGACGTCAACACTTCTAGACGTCTATATGTCTTTGCTTATGGCAGTAAATCCCGCTAAAATCACCACTATTAATTTATTCTAACAACTAAAGTGATGAAGGTACGCAATGGCCGACTGGAATGGTGAATACATAAGCCCATATGCTGAGCATGGAAAGAAAAGCGAACAGGTAAAAAAAATTACAGTTTCTATCCCTCTAAAAGTGTTAAAGGTTCTCACTGACGAGCGCACTCGCCGCCAGATTAATAACCTACGCCATGCAACAAACAGTGAGCTACTGTGCGAAGCCTTTCTACATGCGTACACAGGCCAACCACTGCCAACGGATGAAGACCTTCGTAAAGATCGCCCAGATGATATCCCTGCAGAAGTAAAAGAACTGATGACAGCAATGGGTATCGAATTCGAAGCGTTTGACGAAGAATAACAATAACTCAGTCACTGCCTTCAATATTGATTCGCTATAGCTGAACCCTATTTTTAGCGTCACTCGCTAAGCTTTCTGTAGAAGCTGCCTGTAATTGCGCGGTGAGTAATAGATATAAAAAAACCGACTCCTAGTGAGTCGGTTTTTTATTATTCTTTTTTGCTTCAATAGAGCAACAGCGATAACAAGCTATTGAGCTATTGAGCTATTAAACCATATAGTTAGCAGGCATCTCAATACGAGCTACGCCAGATTCAACGGCTGCTACCGCTACCGCTTTTGCTACGCGAGGAAGCAGACGTGGGTCCATAGGCTTAGGAATAATGTAACCTTTGCCAAACTCCAGTGCAGTCTCACCCGCAGCGGCGAGTACTTCAGCCGGAACTTCTTCTTTCGCTAGTTCACGAATCGCTTTAACCGCCGCCAACTTCATCTCATCATTGATTTCGCTCGCACGCACATCGAGTGCACCACGGAAAATGAATGGGAAACAAAGTACGTTGTTTACTTGGTTAGGGTAATCACTGCGGCCTGTACCCATAATAAGGTCGGTACGAACTTCGTGAGCAAGCTCAGGCTTGATCTCTGGATCTGGGTTTGAACATGCAAACACTACCGGCTTATCAGCCATCAGCGTTAGTGCTTTAGCTGGTAATAGGTTAGGGCCAGATACACCCAAGAAAAGGTCAGCACCTTCGATAACATCTTCAAGCGTACGTTTATCCGTATTGTTTGCGAACAGCGCTTTGTACTCATTCAAGTCTTCACGACGAGTATGAATCACACCTTTACGGTCCAGCATGTAAATTTTCTCACGCTGAGCGCCACACTTAATCAACAGCTCCATACAAGCAACGGCTGCCGCGCCAGCACCTAAACAAACGATCTTACACTCTTCAAGTTTTTTACCTTGAAGCTCAATTGCGTTCAGCATACCCGCTGCCGTTACAATCGCAGTACCGTGTTGGTCATCGTGGAATACAGGTACATCACAACGCTCAATCAAGCGACGTTCAATCTCAAAACAGTCTGGTGCCTTGATGTCTTCTAGGTTAATACCGCCGAATGTATCCGCGATATTCGCAACCGTATCAACGAACTCATCGATTGTGCGGTGTTTTACTTCAATATCGATAGAATCTAAACCAGCAAAACGCTTAAACAGTAGCGCTTTACCTTCCATTACAGGTTTAGAAGCAATTGGGCCAAGGTTACCTAAGCCAAGAATCGCCGTACCATTAGAGATAACAGCAACCATGTTGCCTTTACCTGTGTACTTGTAAACGTTCTCTACGTTCTGTGCGATCTCTCGAACTGGCTCAGCCACGCCAGGGCTGTATGCAAGTGCTAGGTCTTCTGCAGAATTTGCAGGCTTCGTCAGTGCTACGGCAATTTTGCCTGGAATTGGGAACTCATGGTAATCAAGAGCTTGCTGACGGAATTGTTCTTGAGGCGATAATTCTTGAGAGGATTGATCTTGGCGGCTGTCTTCAGACATAGGTGTAGGTTCCTAGGATATTATTATTTGGGGGATCTTGTTCATGTTAATAGATGTACTTCAAAGTTCCTAGGTGGTTAAAGCCTCTGTCTCATTAAAAAACGAGATTTCACTACTAATAAGACCAGTGAGCAGTTGAAATTACTGTCGCTTGTTGAACTATCGAGCGGATTTCAATTCAATATGATTTGATAGGAACGTTGAGAATTAAGCTTAGTCAGTAAGAAAGTGTTGGAAAAGGTTAAGAGCAGAATAATATTCATCTTTTCCTTAAACGCCAGGCAACAAAAAAGGACACCGAAGTGTCCTTTTTATGTCTAAATAGCGAGAATTACTTCTTGCTAGAAAGAGCACCGAAACGCTTGTTGAAGCGATCAACACGGCCGCCCGTATCTACGATACGTTGCTTACCAGTGTAGAATGGGTGACATTTGTCACATACGTCTAGGTGAATAGATTCTTTTGCAAGCGTTGAGTTGAACTCAAATGTGTTGCCGCAAGAACAAGTTGCAGTAACTGCTTTGTATTCTGGGTGGATACCAGTTTTCATGGGATAACCTCAAGTAGGCCGTGTCGCTATACGATTCTAAGCCGCACACCACACGTAGTTAAAAAAATAAATAAAGACACCGCTGCATCACTAAATAGAGATAAAGCCATACCTTTAAGGCGCAGTATATTAATGAATCTGTGAGGTAGGATCAACTGATTTGATACATTTTTCACCAATAGTGTCTTTATTTACTTTATCAGCTGGGATTTAAACGTGCTAACCGCCTTCACGAGCTCGCTAAGCCTACTCAACCAAACTGCTCCTCGAATTTAACTGTCTTATCCTTTAGACTGTTCGCTCTCGTCAACTCAGATAAAGCCGTCTCTTTATGCGTCCAATGATTGCCCGTGTGGCACTGCCTGTTCCACTAGACAAGCAGTTCGATTACAAGATTCCCAACCACCTGTTTCCAATTATTGGTGGTCGAGTCTCTGTGCCATTTGGACGACAAACCTTAACTGGCATCGTCACGGCTCTGGTTAACGAATCGGAATTCGAGTTAGACAAACTCAAGCCCATTAAAGCCTTATTAGATAATCAGCCTGTTTGGCCTGAATCGGTCTACTCACTATTAATGTGGTGCAGCCAATTTTATCAGTATCCTCTTGGTGAAACCCTTGCTAACGCACTACCGAGCGCCTTGAGAAAAGGCAAAGCCGCTGACTTCGCGACGCTTGTTGAATGGCGACTGACGACATCAGGCAGGGATCAGCTCATGCAAGGTTTTGGTCGCGCAGTCAAACAAGCCAAAGTCATGCAAATGCTTGAACACGGCCCTGTTCCTCATCAAGAGTTCATTGACGAGGAAGTAGGCAGCGCAGTGCTCAAGACGCTGGAAGAAAAAGGTTGGATTGAATCGGTAGAGAAAAAGCCGAAACGCCAGCCATGGCCAGTTGATCTCGAAAACGACCAAGATAAGCCAAAGCTCAATGAAGAGCAGGCTATCGCAATTGCGACGGTAAATAGCCAAACCGATTTTAGCTGCTTTTTATTAGAAGGAGTCACCGGCTCAGGTAAGACCGAAGTCTACCTCAATATGATTAAGCCGATTCTCGACCAAGGTAAACAAGCGTTAGTCTTAGTGCCCGAAATAGGCTTAACACCTCAAACGATTAATCGCTTTAAGCGACGCTTCAATGTGCCAATTGAGGTCATCCATTCTGGTTTAAACGATTCCGAACGACTGAACGCTTGGTTATCGGCTCGCGATAAAATAGCAGGTATTGTCATCGGTACACGCTCGGCGCTGTTCACACCCTTTGCCGATTTGGGCATTATTATTGTCGATGAAGAACATGACGCTTCATATAAACAACAAGATAGCCTGCGTTACCACGCTCGTGATGTCGCGATCATGCGAGCTCATAAAGCTCAGATTCCCGTCGTCCTTGGATCTGCTACTCCCGCTTTTGAAACGCTACACAACGCGCAGATAGGTAAATATAGTCACCTTACCCTCACCTCTCGTGCGGGTGTCGCACTGCCAACTACCAATAAAGTATTGGATGTGAAGGGCGAATATCTAGAAAGCGGTTTGTCGGCCTCTTTGATTGCTGAAATGCAAAGACACCTCAAAGCAGGCAATCAGGTAATGTTGTTTCTCAATCGCCGTGGATTTTCCCCAGCATTGATGTGTCACGATTGTGGTTGGACGGCTGAATGTAAACGCTGTGACGCTTACTACACCTATCACCAATACAGTAACGAGATGCGCTGCCACCATTGTGGATCTCAACAACATATTGTGCATAACTGCCAAGGCTGTGGCTCATCCAACTTAGTAACGGTTGGTGTCGGCACTGAACAATTAGAAGCTCAGCTTGGTCAGCTATTCCCAGAATACAAAACGATTCGTATTGACCGCGACAGTACTCGCCGAAAAGGTAGCTTAGAAAGTGCCCTAGAATCGATTCGTAAGGGTGAATTTAAAATTCTTATTGGTACGCAGATGCTTGCGAAAGGTCACCACTTTCCTGACGTGACACTTGTGGCGTTATTGGATGTTGATGCCTCTTTATATAGTAGCGACTTTCGTGCCTCTGAAAGACTGGCGCAGTTATTCACTCAGGTTGCAGGGCGTGCAGGGCGTGCCAGTAAACCAGGTGAGGTTATCTTACAAACTCACCATCCAGAACATGGATTGCTGCAAGCGCTACTGCACAAAGACTATAACCACTTTGCTCAGACAGCTCTGGCCGAACGCAAACAAACGATGTTGCCACCTTATACGTTTATGACGTTGTTCAGAGCGGAAGCCAACGATACGCGCTTGGTTGAAAAATTTTTGCGTCAAGTTCGTCATACATTAGAATCACATCCATTGTTTGACCAATATTGCATGGTGCTAGGTCCAACGCCTGCCCCACTCGCAAAACGTGCAGGTAAATCTCGCTGGCAACTGATATTACAAACACAGACTCGTTCATTAATGCAGAAGCTCTTAATGAGTGCGAAGCCAGCAATTAATCTGTTACCCGCCGCGAAAAAAGTGCGTTGGTCGCTCGATATAGAGCCTCAAGATTTAAGCTAAACCTTACGGGGTTAAAACTAATGATAAGTTTGTTCACAATTATTTCATATTTCTCGTGAGCAACCTCACACTAGTCATGTGATTTTTGTTAATCTAGCCGTAACTTTACACGGATGAAACGAATAAAATATTGCAATAAAAAAAGTGTTAGCAACACTTTCATAATATCTATCCGATTGTATTAATTATTCACGCCTTAGATACTTAGGCAGCAAAGGAACTTAAAAGAGGGTTTAATTTATGGCGACAATGAAGGATGTTGCCCAGCTAGCAGGCGTCTCAACTGCAACGGTATCACGTGCATTGATGAACCCTGAAAAAGTCTCGGTTTCTACTCGTAAACGAGTGGAAGCAGCAGTACTTGAAGCTGGATACTCACCCAATACATTAGCTAGAAATTTACGTCGCAACGAATCAAAAACCATCATCACTATCGTTCCTGATATCTGTGACCCTTATTTCGCCGAGATCATTCGTGGCATCGAAGACGCCGCAGTAGAAAATGATTACCTCGTTCTACTTGGCGACAGTGGTCAACAAAAGAAACGTGAATCATCATTTGTAAACTTAGTCTTCACCAAACAAGCTGATGGCATGTTGCTGCTTGGTACTGATCATCCATTTGATGTCAGCAAACCTGAACAAAAGAATTTACCGCCAATGGTTATGGCCTGTGAATTTGCTCCTGAGCTTGAATTACCCACAGTACACATCGATAACCTAACCTCTGCATTTGAGGCGGTTAACTACCTAGCTCAATTAGGTCATAAGCGTATTGCTCAAATATCTGGCCCCGCGACTGCAACCCTGTGTAAGTTCCGTCAACAAGGTTACCAACAAGCCCTGCGCCGCGCTGGAGTATCAATGAACCCTGCTTACAGTACAGTGGGCGATTTTACCTTTGAAGCTGGCGCGAAAGCGGTTCGTCAATTATTGGCACTTCCAGAGCAACCAACCGCGATTTTCTGTCATAACGATGCGATGGCGATTGGTGCAATTCAAGAAGCGAAGAAGTTAGGCTTACGTGTTCCTCAAGACCTATCAATTGTTGGCTTCGATGACATCCAATTCGCTCAATACTGCGATCCACCGCTAACGACGATTTCTCAGCCTCGTTACGAGATTGGGCGTCAAGCCATGTTGATGATGCTTGATCTCCTTAAAGGTAACGATGTTCAAGCGGGTTCACGTCTGCTTGAAGCTAAATTGGTGGTTCGAGGCAGTACTGCACCACCACGAATTTAATAGCACAAAATACCGATATCAAGCCGCGGCACATTTTGATGTGCCGCTTCCATTTCTGCACTATTATCCTCACTCAATCTGGATTACCATGAGAGCAGAATCATCAACTATTGAATTGTCTTGTGGCTAATAGAGATTATGTAAAGCGCGGTCGTGGCACAAAAAAAACGACTAAGAAACAAGCCCCTCGCCGTAAACCTTGGCGCAGTGGTCTTTTGGCGATCCTGCTTGCCGGCGGGTTTGGCTACGGACTTTACTTGCTGAGTAATGACCCTGAGCCACCAACACCGGCACCAGTGGTTAGTAAACCTAAGCCAAAACCAACCAAAGTAATTCCACCACCTCCTGAAGAGAAGTGGGATTACGTTGAAACGCTGCCAAGCCGCGAGATTGAAGTTAAAGCGAAAGAGCAGCAGATCTCAAAGATCCCTTACGTTATGCAGTGTGGTGCTTACAAAACATCTTCACAAGCAGAAGCTCGTAAGTTAGATATTGCCTTCCAAGGTATCTCAAGCGAAATCCGCAAGAAAGATGGCAGCAGCTGGTATCGAGTGGTTCTTGGACCATACAAACTGAAGCGCGATGCCGAGCGAGATCGCCATAAACTGCAACGTGCCAAAATCGAGCCTTGCGCGATTTGGAAAGACACGGACTAATCGCTGTACTTGGAATAACAGTTGCAATAGCAATTCCAATCCCAGTAAAAGTAAAACATCGAAAGCCTCCCATTGTGGAGGTTTTCTTTTATCCCCTCCCCCTTTAGCCAAAATTACTTACAACTTCCCCCCATTAGTTGCGCGACATCACTCGCGGTTCCTTGAATTATCCGTGTGTCATCCTCATATAGCTTTTATACCCAAAGATAAGAATATTTAAGAGGCCCTACTCGTGACTACCATAGTATCTGTACGTCGTAATAATAAAGTCGTCATCGCGGGTGATGGACAAGTATCTCTAGGCAATACTGTAATGAAGGGCAATGCCCGTAAAGTACGTCGCCTATACAACAACAAAGTACTGGCCGGTTTTGCTGGTGGTACTGCTGATGCTTTCACGCTATTCGAAAAATTTGAAAGCAAGCTGCAAATGCACCAAGGCCACCTAACCAAAGCTGCCGTTGAGCTTGCGAAGGAATGGCGTAGTGATCGCGCTCTACGAAAATTAGAAGCTCTACTTGCTGTTGCGGATGAAACAGCTTCACTGATCATCACAGGTAATGGCGATGTTGTTCAGCCTGAAAATGACCTAATTGCGATCGGCTCCGGCGGTAACTTTGCGCAAGCTGCTGCAACGGCTCTATTAGAAAATACAGATTTAGATGCTCGTGAAATCGCAGAAAAGTCGCTGAATATTGCTGGCGATATCTGTGTGTTCACCAACCATCATCACACTGTTGAAGAACTAGAAAGCACCGTTGAATTACCGAAACCAGAGTAACCTTCAACGGATCAATTGCACGCTACTAACAGTGATAAAAGAATTAAGGAAATACCATGTCTGAGATGACTCCTCGCGAAATCGTTCACGAACTGAATCGCCATATTATTGGCCAAGACAACGCAAAACGTTCAGTTGCTATCGCACTACGTAACCGTTGGCGCCGTATGCAGCTTGAAGAAAGCTTGCGTGTTGAAGTATCACCAAAAAATATCCTAATGATCGGCCCAACGGGTGTAGGTAAAACTGAAATTGCTCGCCGCTTAGCAAAGCTTGCTAATGCGCCGTTCATTAAAGTAGAAGCGACTAAGTTCACCGAAGTTGGCTACGTTGGTAAAGAAGTTGAGACCATCATTCGTGATCTTACGGATGTCGCGATCAAAATGACACACCAACAAGCGATGGAAAAAGTACAATACCGCGCTGAAGAACAAGCTGAAGAACGTATTCTTGATGCTCTTTTACCGCCAGCACGTGATGCTTGGGGTCAAAATGAGCAATCAACTGAAGAGACTACCTCTTCAAATACTCGCCAAATTTTCCGTAAGAAACTGCGTGAAGGTAAGCTAGACGACAAAGAAATCGAAATCGATGTCGCAGCACCGCAAATGGGCGTTGAAATCATGTCACCTCCAGGTATGGAAGAGATGACCAACCAGCTACAAGGCATGTTCCAAAACCTAGCTGGCGACACCAAGAAAAAGCGCAAGATGAAAATCAAAGACGCATTCAAAGCACTGACGGAAGAAGAAGCTTCGAAGCTTGTGAACCAAGAAGAGCTAAAAGAGAGCGCGATTTTCAACGCTGAAAACAACGGCATTGTATTCATCGATGAGATCGACAAAATCTGTAAGCGTGGCGACAGTTCAGGTCCAGATGTATCTCGTGAAGGTGTTCAACGTGACTTACTGCCTCTAATTGAAGGCAGCACAGTATCGACTAAGCACGGTATGGTAAAAACTGATCACATCTTGTTTATCACATCAGGTGCATTCCAAGTGGCTAGGCCATCAGACTTAATCCCTGAACTACAAGGTCGTCTGCCTATCCGCGTAGAACTTGAAGCGCTTTCAGCACATGACTTTAAACGTATCCTAACTGAGCCAAAAGCATCTCTAACAGAGCAATACATTGCCCTGATGAAAACAGAAGATGTGAACATTGAGTTCACTGAAGATGGCATCAACCAAATCGCTGACGCTGCATGGCGTGTTAACGAAACCACTGAGAACATCGGTGCGCGTCGTCTACACACAGTAATGGAGCGCCTAATGGATGAGATTTCATTCGACGCAACAGACAGAGCAGGCAGCAAATTGGTGATTGATGAAGCTTATGTAATATCTAAGCTTGGCGAGCTCGTAGAAGACGAAGACCTAAGTCGCTTCATCCTGTAGCACAGGAAACTCCAACTTATTGCTCTATCTCAAAGAAATAGCAGCTAATAAGCGAATTCAAGGCCCACTTTCGAGTGGGCTTTTTATTACCCGAAAAATGGGCGTATACTCAAATCACAGTTTGAAACGAAGACTTACAAAGAAATAGACCTACGATGAAACAATCTCTACTGATTTGGCTTGATGCCGCACGACCGAAAACTCTGCCTCTCGCACTCGTCTCTATTCTTACAGGAAGTAGTTTAGCGTTCGCCAGCGATCAGTTTTCTCTATCGATAGCACTATTGGCATTTTTAACGGCCACCCTATTACAGATTTTGTCGAACCTAGCGAATGACTACGGCGATGCGGTTAAAGGCACAGACAATGAAAACCGTCTAGGGCCAACGCGCGCAATGCAGTCTGGCGTTGTGACGGCTAAAACCATGAAGCAAGCGATCATCCTCAACATCGTATTTACCGTGTTAGCTGGGCTGATTCTGATTTTCCATGCGTTGAGCTCAATTGAAAGCATTCTATCTTTCATTGCACTCGGCGTATTAGCAATTGTCGCGGCTATTGCATACACAGTGGGTAACAAACCTTATGGTTATATTGGCCTTGGTGACTTGTCGGTATTTATCTTCTTTGGCCTACTCGGTGTATCCGGTACTTACTTTTTACACACTGGCCATGTTGAACCAAGCTTATTCCTTCCAGCACTAGGCTGTGGACTCATGGCGGTTGCCGTTCTCAACATCAACAACATGCGTGATATTGAAAACGACAGCGAATGTGGTAAGCGCACCATGGCGGTTCGCCTAGGCCAACGTAAAGCCAAGCACTATCATTTTGCTCTGCTTGGCCTTGCCCTTGCCTCTTTCGCTCTATACCTGCTCATTCAAGAGAAACCGGTCTGGATCAGCCTGCCGTTTTTGCTCAGTATTATTATTGTCTACAAGCATGGCAAGGCCGTTTGGGAAACAGAGAAACCTGCACAGATCGCGCCAATGATGCCTGTTATTGTTAAATGCTCACTGGTCACTAACCTATTGTTTGCAGGGGTTGTCGTAGCTCAAACTCTATTGAGTTAATTGAGACTAATCATTGCAAAGGGATCAAGCACCGATATACTCAAACTAAGCTCATTGTTCAAAAGGTACGCAAATGGAATACAACACTTCAGCACTGTGCGACATATATTTGGATCAAGTTGATGTCGTGGAGCCAATGTTCAGCAACTTCGGTGGACGAGCATCCTTCGCCGGACAGATCACGACATTAAAGTGTTTTGAAGACAACGCTTTAATTCGCTCCGTATTAGAGCAAGATGGTCTAGGACGAGTGTTGTTAATCGACGGTGGCGGCTCACTACGCAAAGCGCTGATCGATGCTGAAATTGCCCTGCTTGCCGAAGACAATGAGTGGGAAGGTATTGTGGTTTACGGCTGTGTACGTGAAGTCGATGAGCTTGAAGACATGAACCTAGGAATTCAGGCTTTGGCCTCTATTCCTGTTGGTGCTGGCCAAGAAAATATTGGCGAGGTTGACGTTCCGGTCAACTTTGGTAGCGTAACCTTCTTACCGGAAGATTACCTCTATGCAGACAACACGGGCATTATTCTTTCGGCAGAGCCTCTCGATGTAGAGCTCGATCTGGATGTTGAAGAAGAAGAGGTAGAGTAATTCACTCAGCTTTAAATAATAAAACAAAGCATAAGAACACGAAGTATAAAAATACAAACAAAAACGCCCGCTACTCAGTAGCGGGCGTTTTTTAAATCCGAAGAGTCGATTACTCTACGTCATCCATTTTACCAAGAAGGTTACGGATGCGATCTTGCCATGCTGAATGCTCTTCCTGCATTTCCTGAGTTTTTTGCTCTAGCTCGTGACGGCTTGCTTTAAGCTCACCAGCTTCTGTTGCTAGTGCTTGTTTCTCTTCTTTAAGCTCTTCCACTTCCATTTGAAGAAGTGCAATTGTATCTACTGCTGTTTGAATTTTTGCTTCTAGCTGCTCTAGTACTTCAAAAGACATTCTGGCCTACCTTTAAGTTATCCGTTTGATGGTGAAGGTTCACTCCACTTATTTCCCCATTCTACTCAGCAGAGCAAGGATAAACACTCAATATATTCGTTATTTTGCGCCATTCGATGAAAAAAACAGCGCTTTTTACCGAATATTGACGTGAACTATTCCCAACACAACAACAGACTGATTATTTTGATGAATATTACCTATTTTCCACCGCAAATTGATCAAGAGCAATCCCTAAAAAACAAAAAGGCAAACGTTTCCTTCGGGATATGGTAAAATTCGCCGCGAAATTTCTATTCCCCCTTTGAAAATTTTGGAGTCCGCATGAAACGCGATTTAGCAATGTCATTCTCTCGTGTCACAGAAGGTGCAGCACTAGCTGGTTACAAGTGGCTTGGCCGTGGCGATAAAAACGCTGCAGATGGCGCTGCTGTAGAAGTAATGCGTAGCCTACTGAACAAAACCGAAATTAGCGGTGAGATTGTTATTGGCGAAGGTGAAATCGATGATGCACCTATGTTATACATCGGCGAAAACGTAGGCGTGGGCGGCGATGCTGTCGATATCGCCGTTGACCCAATTGAAGGGACGCGCATGACAGCAATGGGCCAATCGAATGCATTGGCTGTACTTGCAGCAGGCGAAAAAGGCAGCTTCCTTAAAGCACCTGACATGTACATGGAAAAGTTAGTTGTAGGCCCTAGTGCTAAAGGCGCTATTGACCTAAACCTACCACTAACCGAAAACCTAGAAAACATTGCCAAAGCATTGGGTAAAACACTCGATACTCTCGTTGTAACGACACTTGCTAAGCCTCGTCACGATCAAGTTATCGCCGATATGCAGGCAATGGGCATTCGTGTATTCGCAGTGCCAGACGGTGATGTAGCTGCTTCTATCCTAACGTGTATGCCTGATAGCGAAGTAGACGTAATGTATTGCATCGGCGGCGCACCTGAAGGTGTGGTGTCAGCTGCTGTTATTCGTGCGCTTGACGGTGACATGCATGGTCGTCTTCTTCCTCGTCATGAAGTAAAAGGCGATACAGAAGAAAACCGTAAACACGGTGAAATTGAACTAGAGCGTTGTGCTGAAATGGGCGTAACGGCAGGCATCGTTCTGAAGATGGAAGACATGGCTCGCAGCGATAACGTTGTGTTCTCAGCAACAGGTATCACCAAAGGTGACTTGCTAGAGGGAATTACTCGTACAGGTAATATCGCAACCACAGAAACTCTGCTTATCCGTGGTCGCTGCCGTACGATTCGCCGCATCAAGTCTATCCACTACCTAGAGCGTAAAGACCCAGAAGTAATAGGCCATATCCTGTAGACCTAAACTAGGTTAAATAGAACATTCGAAGGCTGATACCAAGTATCAGCCTTTTGTTTTATTGGTCTTCGACAATCACATCATTGACTGTCGTTATAGTAAATGGTTTGCTTTATAAACACCTTGCCCCATAATAGTAAGGTTCATGAGGTAGGGATAGTATGAAAACAAGCGACAAAATCTTACAAACCATTAAGCGTCAAGGCGCGGTAACCGCGAAACAATTGTCAGAAGAATTTGGCATGACGACGATGGGTGCAAGACAGCACCTACAAAGTTTGGAAGATAACGGTATTCTTGCGTTTCATGACGTAAAAGTAAAAGTAGGACGCCCTACCCGCCACTGGTCTTTGACTCAACAAGGCCATAGCCAATTTTCAGATCGACACGGCGAACTCACCATTCAAGTGATTGATGCTGTCGAAAACCTATTTGGCAAAGAAGGCTTAGCCAAAGTTGCAGCTGAGCGTGAACAGCACACTCTTAAGCAATATCAAGCCGCTCTATCCGACTGTAATAATCTGATCAGTAAGCTTGAAAAACTCACTCAACTTCGCGAAGAAGAAGGCTACATGGCTGAACTTCAAGAACAAGGTGATAACTACATCTTGATCGAAAACCACTGTCCTATCTGTAAAGCAGCCACTCGCTGTCCGAGCCTCTGCCAATCTGAGCTCAATGTATTTACTGAGTTACTCAAAGATGAATGTCATGTAAGTCGTACTGAGCACATTATCGCTGGCGAGCGACGTTGTACTTATACTTTAACGCCAGTGCTTTTATCGTAATATCAGTATCAATATCAATACCAATACCAATACCAATACCAGCAGCCTAACACCAAGCCATTGATCTTGTCTCAAAATTGAGAAAATACGAATTGATTAAAATTTGTACTGATTTCTTTCTTAAGCTTAAAGCATATGAAACATGCTTAATGCTAAGGAAGGAATCATGGCTCATCCACAGCCGGATCAAAAACTGCCCCCGTTTGACGAACTCGTCCAACTCGCGAAACGCGATCCGAAAGCATTCGATCAATTCAAACACGAGATGTGTGAACAAATGATTTGTTCTGCCTCAGAGGAAATGCAAGACCGGCTTCGAGCCCAGCAAAGCCACCTCGATTTAGTCGTCAGCCGTTGTAAAAATCCACACCATGCGAATGTCGTACTCATGCAAGAGTTGCGTTGCCAAGTCTGCAAATTCCAAGATGCACTTCAAGGCCGCTGTAGTTTTGAAGAACCTACGGCTGAAAATGTGGTGCCCTTTAGGCCAAATACAGAACCTAAAATGTACTAGACAAGCTTTACTCAGTCGTCCAAACATCAGTAGCCAAAATATTAGAGACCAAAAACAAAAAGGGAGCACAATGCTCCCTTTATATACTCATCATTCAATGTTTACACTGGGTCTTCACCGTAATCATTACGGCCTTCTGTACCCTTGAGCAATCCACATTCAATCAAAATCCATAAGCCACACACTAATGCTGCAACCGTTGCTGCCATGTGAATTGGCGATACCGATTCTGTGGTCGTTGCTACCATTGGCGAAGCCAAACGTCCAAGTACCAGTGGCACATTCAACAATAGCCAGTAATTCGACTTATTACGGTCATGCCAACGCTTGGCGGTGACCGCAAGATCTGGGATAACCAGCAGCAGTAAGAAGATTGGTAGCAGGATATAGGAGTATGCAGGGAACAGAACCGAAATACCGGAAGCAAAACCAGTAATCGCGACATAGTAGAAAATATTCCAAATCCAGTAAGTCTTACGACCAATTCTCCCTTTGAAAGAGAGCAGTAAATCTTTCATCGACATCTTAAAATACTCAAAAATTAATACGCTACCAAAAAGTTAGCAGCAAATGGCCAGTTAATCACTTTTAGTTAGTTAGTTAGTTAGTTAGTTAATCACTTTCTGAAAGCAACTTTTATCCATATCTCGTATGTTGACCGTTAGGCTACGGATATGGCTTGCCTGTTCTTGTAAGGTTTGCATTAACAAACGAGACAATTCTCTTTTTTGCTCTTCCGTCCGTCCTGAAAGTAACTCAAAGCTAATATGAACGAAATCCACATTATCCTCTTCATCACCGACCAGCCAGTTATGGCAACGCAGTGAACGAGACTTCACAGAAGGAACATCAAACAAGCCACAGTTTAATGTAACTTGATGAAGATCTTCTAGTAAACCTTGGATATTCACTCGCTCATCCACTGAATTTGAGTACTCTAGAACTAGATTCGGCATTATTACTTCCTATTGTTAACGCAATCGTTTGTCCCTTAATAGCAACTAACGGTGAAAAATCCGAGAAGTTAGCTATTATTCTGTCTGCCGGATCACTGATATATGCTCAAAATCCACTCTGACCATTGAGTAAGATCCAAGAAAGTAATGACCACAGTCATGATCTGTTGATATTAATCTGTTATATTATTTCGTAATAAAGTTTACTTTTTTACATTCGATTTATTTAAATACTTTGGAGATATTCCTATGCGTCATCCTGTAGTTATGGGTAACTGGAAACTAAACGGCAGCAAAGAAATGGTTGTTGATCTACTAAACGGTCTTAACGCTGAACTTGAAGGCGTTACAGGCGTAGACGTAGCAGTTGCTCCACCAGCACTTTTCGTTGATCTTGCTGAGCGTACGCTTACTGAAGCGGGCAGCGCGATCATCCTAGGTGCTCAAAACTCTGACCTAAACAACAGCGGTGCATTCACTGGCGACATGTCTCCAGCAATGCTTAAAGAGTTCGGCGCATCTCACATCATCATCGGTCACTCTGAGCGTCGTGAATACCACGCTGAGTCTGACGAATTCGTTGCTAAGAAATTCGCATTCCTAAAAGAGAACGGCTTAACTCCAGTTCTTTGTATCGGTGAATCTGACGCACAAAACGAAGCAGGCGAAACTGTTGCAGTATGTGCACGTCAACTTGACGCAGTTATCAACACTCAAGGTGTTGAAGCTCTTGAAGGCGCTATCATCGCTTACGAACCAATCTGGGCTATCGGTACTGGTAAAGCAGCGACAGCTGAAGATGCACAACGCATCCACGCTCAAATCCGTGCACACATCGCAGAAAAATCTGAAGACGTTGCTAAGAAAGTTGTTATCCAATACGGCGGTTCTGTTAAACCAGAAAACGCAGCAGCTTACTTCGCACAACCAGACATCGACGGTGCTCTAGTTGGCGGCGCAGCGCTTGACGCGAAAAGCTTTGCAGCTATCGCTAAAGCAGCAGCTGAAGCAAAAGCTTAATTTAAACGTCACCGTTTAAATTGAATGAAAGGTCAACTTAGGTTGGCCTTTTTTATTGCCTATTGTTTTCTATTAACTGTAATTTAGTTTCAAAGCTAAACCGACAGGTACAAAAAAACCGCTGATAAATCAGCGGTTTTTAAATTCTTTAAGCAAACACTAAGTGTGGCTTAGAATAACTCTTCAGCAACGCGGAACAACTCAGAACGGTCTGGGTTCTGCATGTTCTCGATACAATCGATGATGTCGTGGTGCACAAGCGCTTCTTTCTCGATACCAACACAACGACCACCGTGGCCTTCTTGAAGAAGGTGAACAGCGTAGTTACCCATGCGAGAAGCCAGTACACGGTCAAATGCAGTAGGACGACCACCACGTTGGATGTGACCAAGAACCGTTGCGCGAGTTTCACGACCAGTTGAAGATTCGATCTCTTTCGCTAGTTCGTTCGCGTCCATCATTAGCTCAGTTAGAGCGATGATTGCGTGCTTCTTACCTTTCGCAATACCATCTTGGATATTGTTGATCAGCTGCTCTTTATCTAGACCAGTTTCAGGAGTAATGATGTACTCACAACCGCCTGCGATTGCTGACATAAGCGTAAGGTCACCACAGTGACGGCCCATGATTTCAACAATAGAAATACGTTGGTGAGAAGAAGACGTGTCACGTAGACGGTCGATTGAATCAATAACTGTGTTAAGCGCAGTTAGGTAACCGATTGTGTAGTCAGTACCTGCGATATCGTTATCGATAGTGCCTGGAAGACCGATACATGGGTAGCCCATCTCTGTCAGTTTCTTAGCTCCCATGTAAGAGCCGTCGCCACCGATAACAACAAGTGCTTCGATACCGTGCTTCTTAAGGTTCTCGATGCCTTTCTCGCGAACTTTAACATCTTTGAATTCAGGGAAACGTGCAGAACCTAAAAAAGTACCGCCGCGGTTGATGACGTCAGAGACGCTTGAACGGTCAAGCTTTTCAATACGGTCTTCAACAAGGCCTTGGTAGCCATCGTAAATGCCGTAAACTTCAATGCCAACTGATAACGCGGTACGAACTACGCCGCGAACTGCTGCGTTCATGCCCGGAGCGTCACCACCACTGGTCAAAACACCGATTTTCTTAATCATGCTCACCCTCGATTTTTGGGAATCTATTATTCAATTCTTTTGCTTGCTGATTGTATATCAACAAGATTTTAAATCTATATTTGTGCTTTATGTTACATTTCCTCAATAGGAATAGCACTTAAATCGCTTAAATTTATGTAACATTTCTACTTCTGTAAGAGTATTACAGTTTTACTCAATAATTTTGTTGATTCACATCAGAATCAACATTAATTGTTATACGGTGGTTTTTGTATCACCAAACAATTAGTGATTTTTACTCACTCTAGTCCAAAAGCTAGCCACTTGCCATTTGCGTGCGGCTTTCACTCTCATTACCAAGAATGAAATTTCTGTTGTTTTTCTGGGCCAAATACCACCGAATACGGGTCTTGATGAATTAATACATCAGCATCAGGGAAAACGGAGATAAGCTTGTCTTCTACTTCGTCAGAAATGCGGTGCGCTTCAATAAGTGGGATATTATCTTCAAGTTCTAAGTGCAATTGAATGAAGCGAATTGGTCCAGAGCGACGAGTTCGTAATTGATGCACACCCAACACACCTTCGATACTCAACGACGTCTCTTTAATCTGTTTAAGCTCTTCGTCCGATAGCTTTCTATCAAGCAATGATTGGATAGCTTCATTGGCCATTTGATAAGCGCTGTAAAGAATATAGATACCAATACCAATTGCGAATACCGAATCCGCTTGTCCAATGCCAAACCAGCTCAACGCCAATGCCAGCATAATCGCTGCATTCATGTAGAGATCCGTCTGGTAATGCAATGAATCAGCGGCAATCGCTTGGCTACCGGTTTTGTTCACAACATGTTTTTGGAATCGAACCAAACCGAAGGTCATTACCATCGCGAATAAGCTGACGTAGATACCAATTTCTGGGGAGTTCAGTTCATGAGGCCTAAAGAAGCGCTCAATACCATTGAGAATAAGGAAGCAGGCTGAGCCTGAAATGAACATCGCCTGAGCCAATGCCGCCAATGACTCCGCTTTACCATGACCAAAAGTATGTTCTTTATCGGCGGGCTGCAGAGAATAACGAACGACGATAAGGTTAACGACTGATGCCGCAATATCTAACAGAGAATCCACTACTGAAGCCAATAGGCTCACAGAACCGGTCACCCACCATGCTGCGACCTTCACGATCAATAAAATAGTGGCGATGGTTGTGGCTGCCCAAGCGGCGAGCGTAACTAGACGTGCGTATTCTTGTTTCATAAATTGGCTACAAAATGGCTGATAGGACAAAGTATAACCTGCAAACAATCAATTGAATATGACAGCCATGATGTAAAACATTCATTTAAAGGGATCAAAAAAAGCGGCACACGGCCGCTTTTTCACATCATTCTAGTGGCTTAGCACCAGATTAAACTAAAGACTATTTGTCTTTGTTCATGTGCTTTTCCATTTTGTCAGCACACTTAGTCATGCGCTCTTGTTGGATTTCTTTCAGCTGAGTTTTTTGCTCTGCTGTCAGTACGCTCATCATTTGATGCTGCTTTTTCATCATTGCTACGCGACGCTCAGTTTGCTTCTCTACCATTTGGCTTGCTAGGTCGTTAGCTGCCGCTTCATCAAAGTTGTCTGCTAGTACTAAATCTTGAACTTTCTCATGATGCGCCTTCATTTGCGCCATTTTATCGGCTTTGTTACCTGAGTGTTTTGCTTTCATCTCTGCACGATTCGCTTCGCGCATTTCTTTTAATTCTGTTTTTTGAGCGTCAGTTAAGTCTAGTTGACGCATCACTTTTTTATCGAAGCCGCCACACTTACCGTGCATGCCTTTGTGGTCGCCTTTATCGCCGCCGCCATATGCGAACGCGCTTGCTGTACCTAACATTAATGGAAGTGCTGCAGCTGCTAGTACAAGTTTCTTAGTCATTTTCATAATTGTTGCCTCAATTCGGTATAATAAGTCATGTGTTGCGTCTGTTTCTCAGCGCTTGAATATAGATTAGTCTTTCTCTCGTAAAGTGACGTTTAGAAAGCGTAAAGAATCGTAAAGAGTGCAAGCGAACAAATAATTAGCAGTATTATTAACGTGTAAATAACCGATTAAGGCTTCCCAATGGCGAACATTCTTCTTATTGATGACGACACCGAATTAACCAGCTTACTTAAAGACATTCTTAGCTTTGAGGGCTTTACTGTTTTCGAAGCCAACGATGGCTATGCCGGGCTCGATGCCATTAATGATGAGATTGACCTGATCCTATTAGATGTAATGATGCCGCGTCTTAATGGCATGGAAACACTAAAGAAACTGAGAGAAAATTGGGAAACGCCAGTATTGATGCTGACTGCAAAAGGTGAAGAGATCGACCGTGTTATCGGCCTTGAGCTTGGCGCGGATGATTACTTACCAAAACCGTTTAGTGACCGCGAGTTACTTGCTCGTATTCGTGCCATCTTGCGTCGCACACAAACCAACACTTCACCAAAGACCGCCAGTGACACCATTCAATACCAAGACATAGAGATTTTTCCCGGTAAACAAGAAGCTTACTGTAATGGGCAAGTACTCGACCTCACCACCACAGAGTTCGCTCTATTGAGCCACTTAATCCAGAATCCGGGACAGGTAATCACTAAAGAAGCATTAAGCCTAGATGTGTTGGGTAAACGGTTGGCGGCGTTTGACCGCGCAATTGATATGCATATCTCAAACCTACGTAAGAAAATTCCAGAACGCAGTGGCGGGAAACCTCGAATCAAGACCTTACGAGGTCGTGGCTATTTATTAGTAGAGGAGGATTAATGCGTATACCTAAAATCACCAGCTTATATGGACGTATCTTTGCTATCTTTTGGTTCACCATGTTACTGGTGCTTTTGTCTGTGCTATCACTGCCACACTTAGATCCACGAGTTGCTCGCGATGTACCAGTCGATCACCTCAAGAAATTAGAACGTATTGCGAAGAGCACAGAGAAGCGATTCGCCAAAGAAGACAACTTAGGCAAGATTGTCTTCCAACTGGAAGGCCCGACACGAAGCCGAAAAGACACGCGTCCTCGCATGTACCTGACCGATCTTGAAGGCTCGGTGTTAACGACTAAAAAGCATTCCGATTACAAAGTAAAAGCGATTCGTAATTTCGTGACTACGATTGATAACCCTGAAGTGCCAAAACAAAAGCTGTATGGGCATTACATGGTGGCAGGCCCAATACCAGTCGCACTCGCAGGTGAAGACCTAATGATGTATATCGGAGTGAAATGGGATCAGCCACCGCCATTTTTACTACGACTGTTTGATAAACCGTTACAGTTATTACTTGCCGTGATGCTGGCGAGTACCCCACTGCTACTTTGGTTAGCTTGGGCACTAAGCCAACCAGCACGAAGGCTGGAACTTGCAGCGCAACGCGTTGCTAAAGGTCAGTTTGAGGTTGATCCTCAACTGGAAAAAGGCACGTCAGAATTCAGACAAGCCGGTGAGAGCTTTAACCAGATGGTCGAAGCGGTAAATCAGATGATTTCGGGACAACAACGTTTACTGTCTGATATATCTCATGAATTGCGCTCTCCACTCACTCGATTACGCATGGCGAATGCACTTGCGATTCGTAAGCAAGGCGATAGCCAAGAACTTGAACGTATCGATACCGAAGCACAGCGTCTAGAGCAGATGATCAGTGAGCTTTTAACTTTATCTCGCATGCAAGTCGACAGTCACATCACTCGTGAAGTGCAACCCTTATCGAGCTTATGGGAAGAGATCCTAAAAGATGCAGAGTTTGAAGCAGAGCAAATGGGTAAGCAGATGAAATTCTCAGAGATCCCAGATCGCTCTATTTCAGGCAACCCAAAGCTGTTAATGAGCGCGCTAGACAATATCACTCGCAATGCCATCTACTACGGTAAAGATCAGGTTGATGTGGAATTTAGCGTTCAACAAGACCAACTGACGATTTGCGTGAATGACAACGGCGAAGGCGTTCCTGATGACGAATTGGATTCGATTTTCCGACCTTTCTATCGTGTTTCAACGGCGAGAGATCGAAACTCAGGAGGAACAGGATTGGGGCTAACCATTACTGAAAGTGCGATTCGCCAACACAGCGGAACTATCACTGCAAGTCGCAGCAAACTAGGTGGATTACAACTAGAAATCACGCTTCCTATCTTACCAGCGTAATACCCCTACAAAGATCGCAGTTGATAATGAGAGTTATTATTATTATGGTAAATCCTCGAATTAAGGAGGATTTACCATGTCACACACTTTCCCGGATCTACCCTACGCTTACGATGCCCTAGAACCTTACATTGATGCTAAAACGATGGAAGTGCATTACAGCAAGCACCATAGAACCTATTACGATAAGTTTGTTGCTGCGGTCTCAGGTAGCGAGCTTGAGCACCAGTCACTCACCGAAATTTTCGCTAACATCTCTCAGCACAGTCCCGCCGTTCGCAATAATGGTGGTGGTTACTACAACCATATTCTGTATTGGAATTGTATGTCACAAGATGGTGGTGGTGAACCAGCTGACGAGCTAGGTGAAGCGATCAATAGTACATTCGGAGACTTCGAAACTTTCCAAGACCAGTTTGCTCAAGCTGCAATCAATACTTTTGGCTCAGGCTTTGCTTGGTTAGTCGTAGAAGCCGGCAAACTTAAAATCATCTCAACATCAAACCAAGATAATCCGTGGATGGATACCGTTGCCAGTAATGGCGAGCCCATTCTTGCACTCGATGTTTGGGAACACGCTTACTACATCAGCTACCAAAACCGCCGCCCTGACTATATCAATGCATGGTGGAATGTTGTGAACTGGAAAGCTGTCTCTGAAAACTATGCTCAGGTACTAGCCAAACAGGTATAACTATCTTAGTGAATCTGACTTGCATCACTCGCATAGCCAACAGGTGGTGAACTGTACTCACTCAGCTTGCCACCGTATACTCTGGCTATCTTTGATTATTCTTGTGAACCAACATGTTTGATATCGCTCTATACGAACCAGAAATTGCACCCAATACGGGTAACATCATCCGCCTATCTGCTAACTGCGGTGCGAACCTACACCTAATTGAGCCGCTTGGTTTTGATTTTGAAGAGAAGAAAGTGCGCCGTGCCGGTTTGGACTACCACGACCTAGCGCGAGTAAAACGCCACAAGAATCTAGAAGCATTTCTTGAGTACTTAGAGAATGAACGTGAAGGTGACTACCGTATCTTTGCTTGCACCACCAAAACCACAGGCCACCACGTTGATGCTAAATTCCAGCACGGTGATGTACTGATGTTTGGCCCAGAGACACGCGGCCTACCCGCTGAATTTATTGAAAGTATGCCGATGGAGCAGCGCATTCGTATTCCAATGATGCCAGACGCGCGTAGCTTGAACCTATCAAACGCGGTCGCGATTATTGCTTTTGAAGCGTGGCGTCAAATGGGTTTCGAAGGCGCGGTGTAATCCCAATCTCAGTAAATAACCGCTGACACGGCCTGTTACCGGCTCCTGCGAGCAATCGTAAATAACAGGCGACACGCAATAACAAAGGCTCTTACCATTATCGCTTTCATGTGAAGGATAAAGGTAAGAGCCTTTTGTTTTTGTCTTCCCTCTATATAAAGAGGGAAACTGGATTAGTTTAAGCGGTTACGATCATTATCGTCGTCTTTCTTCTCAAACTCACCCTCAAAGGTGTTGCCGTCTTTTGATTGGTCAGATGGATCTTGCTTAAACGAACCTGAACTGAATGGGTCTTGTCCAAATGGACTCTGGCCAAAACCACTTTGTCCACCCGCATGGAAGCCGCCAGACATATTGGTCACCACCATTTTCTCCATCATCTTTTTCGCGATGATGGCGCGTGGTGCTGGAAGCAATACCAACATACCCAGAGCGTCCGTCATAAAGCCCGGAGTTAGCAGCAATACACCGGCTACTGCAAGCATCACGCCTTCAATAATCTGTTGAGCTGGCATTTCACCTTGTTGTAATCGACCTTGAACAGACATTAATGTCTGAATACCTTGGCTACGAACAAGCGATGCACCAACAAATGCGGTAATCAAAACCAACGCAATAGTTGGCCACAATCCTAAGAAGCCACCAACTTGAATAAATAAGCCAATCTCAATGATCGGTACGAAGATAAATAGTAATAATAAGATAGGAAACACACGCCCTCCTTTGTTACATCCAGTTTACGCTGAAAGCCCTACCAATCTCAAATTTATCCTGTAAATAAGCGTGTTTATTGACCCCGAATAAGTTTACTAAATATTGACGCAACAAAAACGAAAAAGGTGATCAAGTTAATATTTTTATGCGCTAAGTACAGTATCATGTGCCACATAAGTCAGGACGGATTTATCAGCCCAATATTCTAGCGAACGGAGTATTTGCACACAGAATAGGCTAATAACTAACTATATAATCAGAATAATTCTCTAAGGATCCTGTTATGGCTACTCAATCAGAAGCTCAAGTTGAAGCTCCCCAAGCTACTCGTCTCGAAGAAGATCTTTTAGGTCAACGTCATGTTCCAGCTGATGCTTACTACGGCATCCACACTCTACGCGCAATTGAAAACTTCAATATCTCAAATGTAACGATCTCAGATGTACCTGAATTCGTTCGCGGTATGGTGATGACAAAAAAAGCAGCGGCTTTAGCAAACAAAGAGTTAGGTGTAATTCCAAGCGAAGTGGCTAAATACATCATTGAAGCTTGTGACCTAATTCTAGACACTGGCAAGTGTATGGATCAGTTCCCATCGGACGTTTTCCAAGGTGGCGCTGGTACTTCTGTAAACATGAACGCGAACGAAGTGGTTGCTAACGTTGCACTTGAACTGATGGGCAAAGAAAAAGGCCAATATGAGTTCATCAACCCAAATGACCATGTAAACCGCAGCCAATCTACAAACTGTGCTTACCCAACTGGCTTCCGTATCTCTGTTTACAACAGCGTTCGCAAACTGATTGATGCTATCGAGTACCTAAAAGGGGCATTCGAGCTTAAGAGCCAAGAATTCAACACAATCTTGAAAATGGGTCGTACTCAACTTCAAGACGCAGTTCCAATGACAGTTGGCCAAGAGTTCCACGCTTGGGCTGTAACCATCAATGAAGAAATCAAAAACCTAGAATACACTTCAAAACTACTGCTTGAAGTAAACCTAGGCGCGACAGCTATCGGTACGGGTCTAAATGCAGCACCGGGTTACCAAGGTCTAGCGGTTAAACACCTAGCAGAAGTAACTGGCCTAGAGTGTGTTGCTGCTGAAGATTTGATCGAAGCAACATCTGACTGTGGCGCATACGTAATGACGCACGGCGCACTTAAACGTCTAGCCGTTAAACTGTCTAAGATTTGTAACGATTTACGTCTACTGTCTTCAGGTCCACGTACTGGCTTCAATGAATTAAACCTACCTGAACTGCAAGCGGGTTCTTCAATCATGCCTGCTAAAGTAAACCCAGTTGTACCTGAAGTAGTAAACCAAGTTTGCTTTAAAGTTCTAGGTAACGACAACACGGTTTCTTTCGCTGCAGAAGGCGGTCAACTTCAACTGAACGTAATGGAACCCGTTATTGCACAAAGCATGTTTGAGTCTCTAGACATTCTAACAAACGCATGTGTGAACCTACGCGACAAGTGTGTAGACGGCATTACGGTAAACAAAGAAGTGTGTGAATCTCACGTATTCAACTCTATCGGTATCGTTACTTACCTAAACCCATACATTGGCCACCACGAGGGTGACATTGTAGGTAAGATCTGTGCAGAAACTGGTAAGAGTGTTCGTGATGTGGTTCTAGAGCGCGGTTTATTAACCGAAGAAGAACTTGATGACATTTTCTCTGTTGAAAATTTGATGCATCCTCAGTATAAAGCAAAACGCTACGAGTAAATCTAGCAAACAGGGCTCCAAACGGAGCCCTTTTTTAGGCTCCAATACGGTTAACCATGCTTAATTTGTGGATTTCCCGTTAATTGCCTTTTTGCTCAATTGAATCTAAACAATAGAACTATTATGTGAATATTCCATCGACGAATGTTCACATAATAAAATCTAAAATGAGGTGTTACTTATGATTGCAGTAGAACTATTTGTCGTCCTGCTCTTTATCTTTTTGGGGGCCAGAATTGGCGGTATCGGTATCGGCTTTGCCGGCGGCGCTGGCGTGATTGCCCTTTCACTTATTCTTGGTGTTCCAACGAGCCAATCTTTTATCCCAGTTGATGTAATCTTGATCATCATGTCGGTAATCACTGCGATTGCTGCAATGCAAGTTGCTGGCGGTATGGATTGGTTGGTACAAATTGCGGAAAACTTTTTACGTAAACACCCTGAGCGCATTACCTTTTATGCACCTATCGTTACCTTCGTCATGACATTAATGGCAGGTACAGGTCACACCGCTTTCTCAACACTACCAGTGATTGCTGAAGTGGCTAAAGGCCAAGGTGTTCGCCCTTCTCGTCCTCTTTCTATTGCGGTTGTTGCCTCTCAAATTGCGATCACAGCTTCGCCTATTTCGGCAGCCGTTGTGGCTTTCGCAGCGATGCTTGCACCATTTGGTGTCGATTACCTAACGCTATTGATGGTTTGTATTCCAACAACCTTCATCGCTTGTATGGTTGGTGCGGTTGTAGCGAACTACATGGGCAGTGAACTAAAAGACGATCCAATTTACCAAGAGCGTCTAGAGAAAGGTTTAATCAAGCTGGCAACCGAAGAGAAACGCGAAATTCTACCAACAGCGAAGAAAGCGACTTACATCTTCCTTGCGGCGATTGGTTTTGTTGTTTGCTACGCAGCCGCTATCTCTAGCTCTGTTGGCCTAATTGAAAACCCAGCACTGGGCCGTAACGAAGCGATCATGTCTGTGATGCTGGCAGCAGCAGCGGCAATCGTGATGTTCACTAAGATTGATGCCGCGAAGATTTCTTCGGCTCCAACATTCCGCTCTGGTATGACAGCATGTGTGTGTGTACTTGGTGTGGCTTGGTTAGGTTCTACGTTTGTAAATGCACACGTAGCAGAAATCAAAGACGTAGCGGGCGCTTTACTGGCTGACTACCCATGGATGCTAGCTCTAGTATTATTCTTCGCTTCAATGCTGCTTTATTCTCAAGGCGCAACAACGGTAGCACTAATGCCTGCAGCACTAGCAATTGGCGTAGCACCATTAACGGCTGTTGCTTCATTCGCAGCGGTAAGCGCACTGTTCGTTCTTCCAACTTACCCTACGCTACTGGCAGCGGTTGAGATGGATGACACAGGCTCTACTCGTATTGGTAAATACGTATTTAACCACCCATTCTTCATCCCAGGTGTGGCAACAATCAGTACCGCGGTAGCACTCGGCTTCGCATTTGGCGGACTGTTTATCTAACATTCGCTGATAACTAAACCCCTAAAAGGAAGCTTCGGCTTCCTTTTTTATATTCTGAGCAATGTGTTTTTTGACACTAATCAAATTAACATTAGAAAGTTATAAAAACGGACAAAAATAAAATTTGAATAAAATTCCCAGACTATTCCCATTAGCAATATAGAACGCCTATTAACGTGACCTCCCCTCCTTATTCTCGAACCCACATCGAATATTAATCCAAGCTAACTAACCAAAAAACCTTTCCTTTTTTATGCCAATTTTCCCCTTACGCACTGTCCACTATTTTTGTGAACAACACCAAACTTAAATAACTGAGTAAAGAATAAAATAACCGCAGCTAAATTAAATTCCATTCGAGTTTGTAAATATAAATAACAAACAGATTTAATTTAAGGTGAAAACTTTTAATTAAAGATGAGAGTTTTATAGGGGCGATAAATTTATCAAATCAACCTTTTATAACTTTAATTGTATTCACAATCTAAAAATTATTAGTCGCTGATTAACATCAATTCTATTTAAGATAGAAGCAAGGAGATAGCCATGACGACTCAGACTATACCAAACGAGAACAAAAAAGGTGGCTTCTTTGCCAATTTTAAGTTCCCTTCTGCCTACACCATTTTATTCATTCTTATCGCGCTAGTAGCCCTACTTACATGGATTGTTCCAGCGGGCCAATACGACCGAGCGATGAATGAAGAACTGGGCCGAGAAGTACCTGTTACCGGAACCTATCAAGCGGTAGAAGGTAATCCTCAAGGTGTGATTGACGTACTGCTAGCGCCTATTGACGGCTTCTACGACCACAATAGCTACGAAGCAGCAGCAATCGATGTTTCGCTGTTCATCTTAATCATTGGTGGCTTCTTAGGCTTAGTGACCAAAACCGGCGCAATTGACGCGGGTATCGAACGCGTAACCGCCCGGTTAGAGGGGCGAGAAGAGTTGATGATACCGATATTGATGGCATTGTTTGCCGCTGGCGGTACTGTCTACGGCATGGCGGAAGAATCACTGCCATTCTACACGCTACTAGTACCTGTCATGATGGCTGCTCGCTTTGACCCTCTTGTTGCAGCTGCAACCGTATTGCTTGGCGCGGGGATTGGGGTGCTAGGTTCTACCATTAACCCATTCGCAACAGTTATCGCCGCCAACGCCTCTGGTATTCCATTTACTGACGGTATCGTGTTGCGTATTGCCATGCTCGTCATTGGTTGGATCATCTGTGTCGCATACGTCATGCGTTACGCAAGAATGGTTCAAGCAGATCCATCAAAATCAATTGTGTTCGACAAATACGAAGAGAACAAAGCGCATTTCCTTGGCAACGCGAGCGACGAAAAACTTGATTTCACCACAACGCGTAAATTAATCCTCACTATTTTCGGTGGCTCTTTCGCTGTGATGATTTACGGTGTATCGGTTGCTGGCTGGTGGATGGCAGAGATCTCAGCTATGTTCTTAGCCGCGACAATCATTGTCGGTATTGTGGCTCGTATGAGTGAGGAAGAGTTTACGACTAGCTTCATTGATGGCGCCCGTGACCTACTTGGCGTTGCGCTAATCATTGGTATTGCGCGTGGTATCGTGGTTGTAATGGACCGCGGTATGATTACGGATACAATCCTTTTCTCAGCAGAACAAATGGTCACCGGGCTTTCTTCGGTTATCTTTATTAACGTGATGTTCTTATTAGAGATTTTATTATCATTCTTAGTGCCGTCTACCTCTGGTTTAGCCGTGCTCACTATGCCAATCATGGCACCACTTGCTGACTTTGCTGGCGTAGGTCGAGATCTTGTTATTACCGCTTACCAATCAGCCTCAGGCTTGGTTAATTTAATCACTCCAACCTCTGCAGTTGTAATGGGTGGCTTGGCTATTGCTCGTGTCCCTTATGTGCGTTGGGTTAAATGGGTAATGCCATTGATCGGTATCTTAATGGTGTTCTGCGTTATTGCGCTAAGTATTGGTGCACTGATCTAAACAAACTTTATCTATATACGATTCACTTAAACCTTCTCGTCCAAAGCCGCTTTCTTAGCGGCTTTTTTGTCGCTATCGATTTCAACGTAAGCACCCTGTCATCAAAACGTCCTCTCAAGCTGTACACGTAACATTCGCGGCCTCTTCTCTTCTCTTCTCTTCTCTTCTCTTCTCTTCTCTTCTCTTCTCTTCTCAAAAGTAAACATTAAATGAGCCAAAGGCACTAACGATAAAGAGTGAAAACCCTTTTAATTATAAAAAAACATTGAATAAAATGGCCATCAATTGGTCACCATGATGTTTAGACAAATAGTTAGTCACTTATTAGAGTTAATTATATTTTAATAAATTCACAGTCTAATAAACAGGCGGGAGTTAATGCCCTTTTTCATCAAAAATAACGCCTAAACAGCCGATTTTAAAATGTGATCACAATAGCTTTATTCGCATTTACTTTGTTAATAAATAATTAATTTCACATCCAAAATTAAATATCTAAATAAAAACAATGCATACTTCTAAGCTAAGTACACTCCTATCAATAAAACTATTCTGCATATAATCTCTCGCAAATTAGGTTTTAGGAAGTTTAGTTTAAAAATCATGCATAAAGTTCCCTAACAGCTAACTATTTAGAATCGTCCTGTCATGCCCAAAAATGCATAAAGTTTGTTAAAACCCTTATATTTAAAGGGCTGAGGGATAAAAAACAATTTGTGATAGATCTCTAAGAACACCTGACTAGCAGGCGTAATATTAATTCCAGACAAGAGATATGAATAAATAATTCATTCTTCTCAACTGAAAATAAATAATTACTCTTAGCGATAA
Organism: Vibrio sp. L3-7; assembly: GCF_963898195.1. Lineage (NCBI taxonomy): Bacteria > Pseudomonadati > Pseudomonadota > Gammaproteobacteria > Vibrionales > Vibrionaceae > Vibrio > Vibrio sp. L3-7. The sequence continues at coordinate 173,455 of NZ_CAWQUW010000074.1, forward strand.
AAGTAATTCAAATATATAAGAGAGAGACGATCATGAGTAAGTTCTATGTTGGTTCTGAAATAGGTCAATTACGCCGCGTTCTAGTTCACCGCCCAAGACGCGCACTGACTCACCTAACACCCTCTAACTGTCACGATTTGTTATTTGATGACGTACTGGCTGTTGAGCGTGCAGGTAAAGAGCATGACGCATTTACTAAAACGCTACGTGATCAAGGTGTTGAAGTTCTTCTTCTTACTGACCTGCTAGCAGACACACTAGCCGTGTCAGAAGCGAAAGATTGGCTACTAAGCTGCCAAGTATCTGATTACCGTTTGGGTAAAACATTCGCAAATGATGTGCGCTGCTACTTGGGCGACTTACCAAACCTAGAGCTGGCAAAAATCCTAACGGGCGGACTGTCTTACGCTGAGATGCCAATGAAATCATCTTCAATGATGCAAGGCATGCACGCACCAACCGACTTCATTGTCGAGCCTCTACCAAACCACCTATTTACTCGCGACACATCTTGCTGGGTATACGGCGGTGTATCCATCAACCCAATGGCGAAACCTGCTCGTCAACGTGAAACAAACCACGTTCGCGCTATTTACCGCTGGCACCCAACATTCGCAGGCCAAGACTTCATTAAATACTTCGGCGATGAAGAAAAAATCAACTACGACAACTCAACAATTGAAGGTGGTGACGTTCTTGTGCTCGGTCGTGGCGCGGTGCTTATCGGCATGTCTGAGCGTACAACAGCACAAGGTGTTGAGCACTTAGCATCTAGCCTATTCAAACACGGCCAAGCGAAACAAGTTATCGCAATGCAGCTACCAAAACACCGCTCTTGCATGCACTTAGACACCGTTATGACTCACATGCGTGAAGATACGTTCTCTGTTTACCCTGAAGTGGTGAGTAAAGATGTGCAGTGTTGGAACCTAACTGGCGATGAATCTGGCGCTGTAAAAGTGAAAGAAGAAGGCTACTTCGTTACCGCTATCGAAAAAGCACTTGGCGTAGACAAGCTGAACCTAATCACCACAGGTGGTGACAACTTCCATGCGGAACGTGAACAGTGGAACGATGCGAACAACGTACTGACAGTTAAACCAGGCGTCGTTATTGGCTACGAAGGCAACACATACACCAACGAAAAATACGACAAAGCAGGCATCACGGTTCTTCCGATTCCAGGAGACGAACTTGGCCGCGGTCGTGGTGGCGCACGCTGCATGAGCTGCCCAATTGAGCGTGATGGTATCTAATCACTAAGACGAAAACGGCCAAGTTGAACAATCTTAAATAATCTCAACTTGGCCAAAATGAGAGAACACAATTATGACTAAGCAAACTGTTGTTGTTGCACTCGGCGGTAACGCCCTACTTCGTCGCGGTGAGCCGTTAGAAGCCGACGTTCAACGCCGTAATATTGAAACAGCGGTTAAAACCATCTCTGAAATCGCGAAAGTGTACAACGTCGTGTTAGTGCATGGTAATGGCCCACAAGTTGGCTTACTTGCCTTGCAAGGTTTGGAATACAAAAAAGTAAACCCATACCCGCTAGATGTTTTGGGCAGTGAAACTCAAGGCATGATCGGCTACATGTTGATGCAAGAGTTTAAGAACTACCTGCCTGACCGCAACATCTCATGCATGCTAACGCAAATGACCGTCGATCCGAACGACCCTGCATTTGCTGATCCAACGAAGCCAATTGGCCCGATCTACGAAGAAGCAGAAGCACGTGAATTGGCGGAAAAATACCACTGGATAGTAAAACCAGATGGCAAACATTTCCGTCGTGTAGTACCAAGCCCAAGACCGACAGGCATTGTTGAGCACGAAGCGATCACACAGCTTATCGATGCGGGTCACCTAGTCATTTGTACTGGCGGCGGTGGCATCCCAGTGAAAAAAGATAATGGCAGATTAGTTGGTGTTGAAGCTGTTATCGATAAAGACATGTCGGCCGCTTTCTTAGCTAAACAATTGGATGCGGATGCCCTGCTTATTTTGACCGACGCTGACGCTGTATACCTTGATTGGGGCAAACCAACTCAACACGCACTGCGCAGTACCACACCAGGTGAATTGGCGAAGTTTGAATTTGATGAAGGCTCAATGGGGCCAAAAATTGAAGCATCGTGCGAATTCATTCAACAAGGCGGCAAAGTGGTTGGTATCGGCGCACTCGAAGATGGCTTGCAAATACTGCAAGGCCAAGCGGGCACCAATATCACTAAAGGTTAACGCATTAGCGAGCTTTATTACCTTGAAATACTTAAAGCTTGAGAACCTTAAAGCTTAAGAACCTTAAACCTTGAGAGCTCTTAAAGCTTGCGAAAACAGAATTAAACGAAACAAACAGAACCGAACAAATTTAACTAAAAATTGAATCGCGCTTTCTTGAATTTTCTTTCCCTGTAACAAGAAAGCGCCTAAATCTAAGAAGGAATACATCATGGCTTTTAACCTACGCAATCGTAACTTCCTAAAACTACTAGATTTCACTCCACGCGAAATTCAACACTTGTTAGATCTTTCTATGGAGCTAAAAAAAGCGAAGTACAACGGTTACGAACAGCCAACACTGACTGGCAAAAACATTGCGCTTATCTTTGAGAAAACGTCCACTCGTACTCGCTGTGCATTTGAAGTTGCCGCATTCGACCAAGGTGCTCGAGTTTCTTACTTAGGCCCATCTGGCTCTCAAATCGGCCACAAAGAATCAATGAAAGATACGGCTCGCGTGCTAGGCCGTATGTACGATGGCATCGAATACCGAGGTTTCGGTCAAGAGATCGTTGAAGAACTAGGCGCTTACGCTGGTGTTCCGGTATGGAATGGTCTGACTGACGAATTCCACCCAACACAAATCCTGGCTGATTTCCTAACCATGACGGAATACGGCCGTGGTAAACAACTGCATGAAATCAGCTTTGCTTACCTAGGTGATGCTCGCAACAACATGGGTAACTCTCTGATGGTTGGCGCTGCGAAAATGGGCATGGACATTCGCCTTGTTGCGCCAAAACAATTCTGGCCACAAGAAGAGCTATTGGCTGAGTGTCGTGAAATTGCAGAGCACACGGGCGGCAAAATCACGCTAACTGAAGATGTTCAAGAAGGCGTACAAGGTTGTGACTTCCTATACACCGACGTTTGGGTATCTATGGGCGAAGCAAAAGAAGCGTGGGCTGAGCGTATCAACCTAATGATGCCTTACCAAGTCAACATGGAAATGATCAAAGCAACGGGTAATCCACATGTGAAGTTCATGCACTGCCTACCGGCTTTCCACGGCGAAGACACCACGATCGGTAAACAACTTGCGGCTGAGTACCCTCAGCTAAAAGACGGCGTTGAAGTGACAGATGAAGTGGTTGAGTCTGAATACTCTATCGTGTTCGATGAAGCTGAAAACCGCATGCACACCATCAAAGCAGTAATGGTCGCGACACTAGGCAGCTAATAAGTTAAGTAGTTAAGCAGTTAAGCAGTTAAGCACTCACTTGTTCGCAAGACGTTAATAAGTTAAGTGCAATAACAGGGAAATGCGGGTGGCGTACTTGGGATTTAGCCCTTGGATAAAGCTCGCATTTTTTTTCATTCGATTGAAGAGATTATCGCAAAAAAAACACAAGTTTTTCAGTTTCAACAAAGGCTTAAATGGAAGTTAAAAACGGACGTTATTTCGCATAAAAATCCATAAAATGAATACTTTACAGAAAGTATTGCATGGCCTTTTTATCTGAGTATAATCCTCCGCAATTTGTCTTAAAAGAGCAAAAAATGAACCGCAACTTTGTCGCACATGATTGTCAACCAATACGCCTTAGAATGGCGTTGGTATCATTTTTATTTTGCTCTATTGATCGTTTCGAAGCCTCCTATTTTTAGGGGGCTTTTTTTTGTCTGCAATTTGACTGTATGCATAGAAGGAAGACCCGTTATGGCGCATTCGTTATTTAACAAGCACATCATCTCTATTCCAGAGCTCACTCGTAATGAACTGGAGCTTATCGTCGATACCGCAGCAAGGCTCAAGGCTGAGCCAAATCCGGAATTACTGAAAAACAAGGTTGTCGCGAGTTGCTTCTTTGAGCCTTCAACTCGAACTCGCCTTTCATTTGAAACCGCAGTTCAACGCCTTGGCGGCACGGTAATTGGCTTCGATAATGGCGGCAACACATCACTGGCTAAGAAAGGTGAAACACTTGCAGATTCAGTGCAGGTCATTTCTTCTTACGTCGACGCCTTTGTCATGCGTCACCCACAAGAAGGCGCGGCACGTTTAGCCTCTGAATTTTCTAACGGTGTTCCGGTCGTGAATGGTGGCGACGGTGCAAACCAACATCCAACTCAAACCTTGTTGGATCTGTTCTCGATTTATGAAACTCAAGGCACGCTCGACAACCTCAATGTGGCGTTTGTTGGCGACCTAAAGTATGGCCGCACTGTGCACTCATTGACGCAAGCGCTATCCAAATTCAATAACGTGCGTTTTTTCTTTATCGCGCCAGAAGTCTTAGAGATGCCAGATTATATCTGTGAAGAATTGGAAGAGATGGGAATCCAATACAGCACACACACCAGCATTGAAGAAGTCGTGCCTGAACTGGATGTTCTTTACATGACTCGCGTACAGAAAGAACGCTTTGATGCATCTGAATACGCGCACATGAAATCGGCTTACATTCTGACGGCCGATACGCTGAAAGACGCTCGCCAAAACATGAAGGTACTTCACCCACTGCCACGCGTCGACGAAATCACAACTGACGTCGATAAAACGCCACACGCTTACTACTTCGAACAAGCCGAAAACGGTGTGTATGCACGTGAAGCTTTATTAGCCCTAGTTCTAAACGACACTTTATAAGCAGGAGATACAGTCATGGTTAAACAAACTCAGCTACAAGTAGAAGCGATCCGTAACGGCAGTGTCATTGACCACATCCCTGCTCATCTTGGGATTAAAATTCTCAAACTGTTCAAGCTACATAAAACAGAGCAACGCATCACGATGGGGTTAAACCTGCCATCATCAGCGCTCGGCAATAAAGACCTAATCAAGATTGAGAACATCTTTCTGACCAAGGAACAAGGAAACCAATTGGCTCTGTATGCGCCGCAAGCGACTGTGAATCAGATTGAAGAGTACAAAGTAGTCAACAAACTAACGCTCGTGTTACCAGATAAAATCAATAGTGTCTTCGCTTGCCCAAATAGCAACTGCATTTCGCACGGCGAACCGGTTGAAAGTAGCTTTAAAGTGCAGCTAAAACACGAAAAAGTACAACTCAAGTGCCACTATTGTGAAAAAGTATTCTCTCGCGAGATCATGAGTGAAATTCGCTAACCCTTAGCACCATTATCACGGACTCAAAAGCACATTAACCTTAATGGATATTTATGCCAAACCCGGAATAAATATCCATTTCACAATAGAATAAAACTCCAAATTAAAAGCAGTTAACTAGAGTTTTATTTGGTGATCCCCCTCAAAAAGATAACTATCCTTTAGTGGTAGACTGCCTGCATAGAAGATCATACATCACGCATACCTTCCCCTTAGACTTAGGGATTCACCGGTAAGCCCTGTTTTAAAATCGTACTCTACGGCTTTGGGAGTGCGCTCGGCGCTATGGACAAGCGATACCCACACGTTGACTCTAAGGAGTTGTTCATGAACGAAATTACTGAGCACGGTTGCTTGTATTCAGCTGAAGATAAAACACTGACTGCAGCGTGCAAACGCTTACTACAACAACAGAGCTTCTCAACCCAAAATCAACTGCGAGAGAAACTCGTCGATATTGGCTACACAGGTATTAGCCAATCGACCGTATCACGCATTTTGTCACAGCTTGGCGTCGTAAAAATTCAGAATGCTTGTGGTAAAAAAGTCTACTGTATAACCGTTGAAAGCGCACCTGTGCGTGTCGATGCGTCAATCTCATCACAAATCGAATTGATTACTCACAACCAAGCAATGGTCATCGTAAAAACAAACCCAGGCTGCGCACAACTGGTGGCAAGGTTAGTTGATATCGATCCACATACAGAAATTATCGGAACCGTTGGTGGTAACGATACGGTTTTAATTATTCCAAAAGACACGAGTAATATTGATGCTTGCGAACAAGTAGTAAGAGCACGCTTGGGCGTTGCCTAAATGTTTCAACGACAAGGGCTGATAACTTCAGTGGCGCAGCTCACCACCTGTTTGTTATTCAATAAATTGGCTCACCCACCTTAGGGGATATTTATTTGTCGATGAAACTAATAGCCAACTATTACGGTCTGATTGAGTTAAGATACCTTTAACTCCATTTTGATGACTGACAGTATGCGACGACTTGCCACATTACTTTTTGTTTGTGTTTCCTTATTCACTCAGCCAACCTTCGCGGCTTTTGGAAACAACAACGCCGAGCCAAGCTTCGGAGCCAATAACAATGGCTTTGTTCCTGTAGACCAAGCTTTCCCTTTCAATTACTACCAGCAAGACGGCAAAGTTCTTCTCGACTGGCAAGTAAAAGAAGGCTACTACCTCTATCAACATAGCCTCTCGTTCACTGGCCAAAATCTCGCTATCGGTGATGTTGAAATGGAAGATGGCCAACCACACCAAGATGAATTTTTTGGTGAGGTGAGTATTTATACTCAGCCGTTATTCGTGCAAGTTCCTCTACAGAACTATCAAAATGGTTCACAGCTGATCGTGAAATATCAGGGGTGTGCTGACGCTGGATTCTGCTACCCACCAGAAACTCGAGTAATCGACATTGAACCGTTTACTGCGACGATTCCTGGGGAGATAAAAAGCAGTGATGTACAAAACAGTGGTGATGTGCAAAAAAGCGGTGCCTCGCAAGGTTCTTCTGACGTCGCGGTTCAAGCTGACAATTCAGTACAACCCTCTTCTCCTACAACTGACACAGCAAGCAATACCACTCAACAAACCAATGCTCCCGTTTCAAAAGAAGCAGGCTTAGCCGATAAGCTTGGTGACAGTTGGTGGACTCCATTACTATTCTTAGCACTCGGTGTTGGCTTAGCCTTTACTCCGTGTGTTCTGCCGATGTATCCGATTCTAACGGGTATCGTATTAGGTGGTGGTAAGCTCAGCCAAGGTCGTGCGCTGATGCTGTCTTTCATTTATGTGCAAGGCATGGCGTTAACTTACACCTTATTGGGTTTAGTGGTTGCCTCTGCGGGTATGCAGTTCCAAGCAGCCATGCAACATCCTTACGTGCTAATTGCGCTGAGCGCTCTGTTCGTGGCTCTGGCCATGTCTATGTTCGGTGTTTATAACCTGCAACTACCAAGCAGTATCCAAACCTGGCTCAACAACCAAAGTAACAAGCAACAAGGTGGCAATACCTTAGGTGTGTTCGCTATGGGTGCTATCTCTGGTTTAGTATGCTCGCCTTGTACGACAGCACCGCTGTCAGGCGCGCTACTGTATGTCGCTCAAAGTGGTGACTTGTTTACAGGTGCGATTGCCTTATACGCCCTTGCGATGGGAATGGGAATACCGTTAATTTTGGTTGCAGTATTCGGTAATAAGTTACTACCGAAAGCGGGTAACTGGATGGATAAAGTGAAAATCGTATTCGGCTTTATCTTGCTCGCTGCTCCTATCTTCCTGCTGGAACGCATCATCCCTGAGTTGTGGGCAACGGTGCTTTGGTCTGGATTGGGCTTCATTGCGTTTGGCTGGCTTTACCACAGCAAGAATGCCTTACCATTTGGTGGCTGGAAACAGAGCGCTGTTGGCATCATCGCGATGCTTGGGTTGTTTGCCTCAGCACAACCTGCATTGAATTACTGGTTTGCAGAAAATAAAATCGTGGTTGAGCAACCGATCCAATTTGCACGCATCCACACCGTTGAAGAGCTAGAGATACAGCTGATCGAAGCAAGAAAACTGGGGAAACCTGTGATGCTCGATTTCTACGCAGATTGGTGTGTGGCATGTAAAGAGTTCGAGAAGTACACCTTCCATCAAGCCGATGTCGAGAATAAACTTTCAGATTTTGTGCTTCTTCAAGCAGACGTAACCAAGAACATGCCTCAAGACATTGAACTGCTTAAACAATTACAAGTGTTAGGTTTACCTACCATTGAGTTCTGGGACGGTGAGGGCAACCATGTTCCAAATGCTCGTGTAACCGGTTTTATGCCAGCTGATTTATTCTTAAAACACATGCAAGACCACCAGCTATAAGCTTGTTATAACAGTAGCGACAACAGTAACTGACAGTTTCTAAGCTATTCAGTTATATAGAGTAAATCTGAAAGCCGCGCAATCTTCTCCCTAAGTGAGATGATTACGCGGCTTTTGTGTTATTGAAAGCAACGGTTTCTTATTCTGGGAATAAAAGTCGATATGGTTCAGACTTTTAATGCATAAATATTGTCCACATACTCAATCAGGATGATAATAAATATTAACTAAATTGTTAAAAGTATGAACGTCATGGACTCGACCTATACCATCATCATTGCCGATGACCACCCTCTCTTTCGTAACGCCCTGTTTCAGTCAGTACACATGGCGATCAGCGGTGCGAATCTGCTTGAGGCCGATTCTCTCGATGCCTTACTGACCCTACTGAAAAAAGAAGACGAACCCGATCTATTACTTCTCGACCTAAAAATGCCGGGCGCGAATGGTATGTCAGGCTTGATTCAGCTACGCGCTGAATATCCAGATTTACCGATTGTGGTTATATCAGCTAGCGAGGATGCTAGCGTTGTCAGCCAAGTTAAAAGTCATGGTGCTTTTGGCTTTATTCCTAAATCGAGTGATATGCGTGAATTGGTGAGCGCGCTCAATCAAGTGCTGAATGGCGACCCGTTCTTTCCTGAAGGACTGATCACCAATAAAGCCGCCTGCAACGACCTTGCAGAAAAACTTTCCTCACTGACGCCTCAGCAATATAAGGTCTTGGGAATGCTTTCTGACGGCCTACTTAACAAGCAAATTGCGTATGAATTGAATGTTTCGGAAGCGACCATCAAAGCGCATATGACGGCCATCTTCCGTAAACTGGATGTGAAAAACAGAACTCAAGCGGTTATCTTGCTACAAGAAGTCCACAATTAAACTTCACTCACATCCTCTTCTAAAGTCGTCTTGGGTAAACATAAACCCAGCTTGACGACTTTATGATCATCTATCTCTGCCACCACCCAATTGATGTCATACCATTCGAAGCTATCACCTAATACAGGATGCGCTCCAAGCTCTTGATCAACCAATTGTTTTAGCGTCATTTCTCGTTCTTCTTCCGAGCCCAATTCAATGCCATAACAATCACTGACTGCAGAAATTGATAGCCCAACATCAAGGAAGAAATCACCAAAGAATCGTGCGGCGTCTTCGGCTAAAGGTGCCTCACTGAATAGCTCACTTAAACTGTCTAGGTCTTTATCTTGACCAAGCACACAGAGAATATCGTTCGCCTCTAACACGGTACTACCCGATGGATGGAGCAAGGCATCTTTTCTAAATAGTGCGGTAATTCGCGTCCCTTCTGGCATAGACAAGCGCTTAAGCGGTTCGCCAATACACCACTTTTCCTCTTTCAACTTATAGACAAACATCTCCCACTCACTGGTAGGGTAAATCTCAATGCCGGTACGAGAAATCGGTGTCGGCGTTGGTGGTAAGGTCACTTTAGCCAGTCTCGCGACTTTCATTAAACTGCCGCCCTGAACAATCAGCGAAACCATAACCACGAAGAAGGCTATATTGAAGTACAACTGAGCATTAGGCAGGCCTGCCATCATCGGGAAAACCGCCAAAATGATCGGCACAGCGCCACGCAAACCCACCCAAGAAACAAACCAGCGTTCCTTGGTGGTAAAGCTTCTAAACGGCAGTAAACCCAACCAAACAGACAATGGGCGAGCAAACAAAATCATACCGAAGGCCAGTGCTAACGCAGGAAGCGCAATGTCCATCAACGTCGATGGCGTAACCAACAAACCCAACACCAAGAACATCACGATTTGACTTAACCACGTCATACCGTCAAGGACATTAAGAATAGAGTGTCGAGAGCGCGTTGGGCGATTACCAATGAACAGACCCACTAGATAGATCGATAAGATGCCGCTACCGCCCAGCATATTAGAGAACGCAAACAGAGCGACGCCACCGCTAAGTACCAGAATGGAGTAAAGGCCATCAGCCAGTTGCACTCGATTGATTAAGCTCCACAAAACCCAACCGCCACCGATTCCGACAAGCGTGCCGATACCAAACTGCATAGCAAAGCTTTGCAGTAGGAAATTAATTCCCATCTCAGCATCAGGGTTGCCCAGCAGCGCGATTAAAGTGACGGTCAGGAAGACAGCCATAGGGTCGTTGGTACCGGATTCGATCTCTAGCGTTGAACCAACACGTTCATTGAGGCTCTGCCCTTTCAGCAAAGAAAATACCGCTGCCGCATCGGTTGAACCAACAATCGCCCCAACCAAAATGCCCTGCATCAGTGATAGGTCAAACAGCCAAGCAGCCATTAAGCCCGTTAGAGTTGCGGTACATGCGACACCTATCGTCGCCAGCGAGAGCGAAGGCCAGAAAGCAACCTTGAAGCTCGCCACCTTGGTTCGCATACCGCCATCCAACAGAATCACGGCAAGCGCAAGGTTACTCACCAAGTAGGTCAATGAGTAATCATCGAAATTAATGCCACCAGGGCCATCTTCGCCCGCCAACATACCAACGAACAAAAAGATCAAAAGAATCGGAACGCCCAATCGAGAGGACACTTGCGAGAAAAGCACACTGATGGCGATTAATACAGCACCAGTCAAAAATAAGTGGTTAATGGTTATTGCGTCCAATTCGTTCCCCCAAAGAATAAAATCCGAGCTTTAAGCCTGTTGATCTTTTGCCACTAGCTTGTTGATCTTCTGCCGTTTAGCAAGGCACGGTCGGTGAAAGTGCCGTAGTTACTATAACAAACTTATGTTTCGCTTCGTGTCATAAGCAGGGCTAAATACCGTTTCTCGGTCATTTAGTTGTTAAATTTTATGACTCGCAGTCTAATTCATCCCTTTTTGTTAGACCTTCGGCTAATTTAACAACATTGTAACATCACATTTTTCTATGGTTATGCCTCCTAGATCCCATATTTCAGTACATTAGCGCTAATACCATCCCGACTAAAGTTGCACAGATCCCTTGACTTATCCTTGCTACATTCTAAATCGTAACATTACGTTAACACGCTATTTTACAAAACGGTTTCTACGAAAACGGAATAAAGGAGAAGGCAATGGCGTTCGAATCAACAGAACATGCTCAAGCCTACTGGAAGGAAAACTTGGGAATAATGGGCACACTACTCGCAGTGTGGTTTGTAGTGTCTTATGGCGCTGGCATCTTATTTGTAGATGTTTTAAATACCATTCAATTTGGCGGATTTAAGCTAGGTTTTTGGTTCGCTCAACAAGGTTCAATTTATACCTTCGTGGCGTTGATATTTATTTACGTTGTTCGCATGAATAAGCTGGACAAAAAATACAACGTACAGGAAGACTAGAGGCTAGAACATGGATATTCAAACTTGGACGTTTATTCTCGTCGGTATTACTTTTGCAGTATATATCGGCATCGCAATCTGGGCTCGCGCTGGAACAACCAGTGAGTTCTACGTAGCTGGTGGTGGTGTTCACCCAGTAGCAAATGGCATGGCAACAGCCGCTGACTGGATGTCGGCAGCATCGTTTATCTCAATGGCAGGTATCATCTCATTCGTTGGTTACGACGGTGCGGTTTACCTTATGGGTTGGACAGGTGGTTATGTACTACTTGCACTATGTTTAGCACCTTACCTACGTAAGTTCGGTCAGTTTACAGTTCCTGATTTCATCGGTGAACGTTACTACTCGAAAACAGCACGTATGGTAGCGGTATTCTGTGCAATCTTCGTATCGTTTACGTACGTTGCAGGCCAGATGCGTGGTGTGGGCGTTGTATTCTCTCGTTTCCTAGAAGTTGATATTAACCTAGGTATCGTTATTGGTATGGGTATTGTGTTCTTCTACGCAGTACTCGGTGGCATGAAAGGCATCACTTATACGCAGGTAGCTCAATTCTGTGTCCTCATTTTCGCCTTCCTTGTTCCAGCAATCTTTACTTCGATCATGATGACAGGTAACCCGCTTCCACAAGTTGGTATGGGTTCAACACTATCCGGCACCGATGTTTACTTACTTGATAAACTGGATGGCCTAACTGAAGAACTCGGATTTACCGCCTATACCGAAGGTAACAAGAGCATGGTGGATGTATTCTTCATCTGTGCGGCTCTAATGGTTGGTACTGCGGGTCTTCCACATGTAATCATTCGTTTCTTCACAGTACCAAGAGTACGTGATGCTCGTATCTCAGCGGGTTGGGCACTACTGTTCATCTCATTGCTATACACAACAGCACCAGGCGTTGCAGCATTCGCTCGTGTAAACATGATCGAAACAATTAACGGCCCAGATATGCAAGGTGTCGCCGCAGCAGACGCACCAAGCTGGTATAAAAACTGGGAAAGCACGGGTCTAGTAGGCTGGGAAGATAAGAACGGCGATGGCAAAATGTTCTACTCGGGCGATGAACGCAACGAGATGAAGATTAACCGTGACATCATCGTACTGGCTTCGCCAGAGCTAGCTAAACTACCAAACTGGGTTGTCGCACTACTTGCTGCCGGTGGCTTAGCCGCTGCACTATCAACAGCCGCAGGTCTACTATTGGTCATCTCAACGTCGATTTCACATGACTTGTTGAAGAAAGGCTTTAAACCAAATATGACCGACAAGCAGGAGCTATTAGCCGCTCGTTTGGCAGCCATGGTCGCGATTGTTGGTGCGGGTTACTTAGGTATTAATCCACCAGGTTTCGTAGCACAGGTAGTCGCGTTTGCCTTCGGCCTAGCCGCAGCATCCTTCTTCCCTGCCATCATCCTAGGTATCTTCTACAAGAAGATGAACAAGGAAGGCGCAATTGCAGGTATGTTGTCAGGCATAGCCTTCACAGCAAGCTACATCATCTACTTCAAGTTCATTAACCCAGCAGCAAGCACACCTGAAAACTGGTGGTTTGGTATCAGCCCAGAAGGCATTGGTACGCTAGGTATGTGTCTAAACTTCATCGTATCAATTGCAGTGAATAAAGTGACAGCTGAAGTACCAGAAGATGTACAAGAGATGGTTGAGTCTATCCGTTACCCTAAAGGTGCTGGTGAAGCTCACGACCACTAAACCGCTCACTACTTAATAACTAAGACAGGAAGCAGCTAGAAAATAAAATGAGTCTGTACTTACATTGTAGGGATTAGGTACTGATTCCAGAAAGCCGATACATTATTTATGTATCGGCTTTTTCTTTTGTCCTTTAATTTTATAAAAAGATAAAAGAAAGGGTTGTTTTTAAAATGTCATTTGATAATAATTATCATTAACATCCAATAAAGAGATGCAGATGATGATGAAAGAGCAACAGGTACTCTATTCGAGGTTTTACAAGGCACAGGATCGCTTTACTTCACCAGAGCAACTTCAAGGCAACGAACCCACGGTAATTCGAGACTATATCGAATGCGCACTGACGCTTTCAGCTTATTATGAAAAGCACGCCGCCCAAGAAAATATCTTGTTGTGTGAACTGTACCTACGCCAAACTTTCTTCCACTTAATTGAAGCTATCGAGTCCCCTGACCGCAGTTTCGCCTTTCGTCATATCTGCCTAGACTCTATTCACTCACCACTATTTTATCTGAAACGCCACTACTGCCAGCAACCTCAAGGCCAAGCGCGTTTTTTGAATCTCAGCCAAACACTACAACAAGTCCAAGCCCCACTTGGCTAACAAGGATAGAACATGACCCTACAATTTCGAATTGAAAAAGACAGCATGGGCGAAGTTAAAGTCCCTGCCGATGCGCTGTACCAAGCGCAAACTCAGCGAGCCGCGGATAACTTCGCGTTTAGCTCCCACAGGATGCCAACCAATTTCATTCAAGCACTGGCGTTAATTAAGCAGGCCGCTGCCGATACCAATGCTCAGTTAGGCTTGTTAGAAGGTGATATTGCCAACGCGATTGCCGAAGCCAGCCAAGAGATCATTGAGGGTAAACACCTCGAGCAATTCCCTATTGACGTTTACCAAACGGGTTCTGGTACCAGCTCTAACATGAACGTCAACGAAGTGATTGCCACATTAGCTTCAAGAAGCTTGCAAGGCGACGTGAACCCTAATGATCACGTCAACATGGGCCAAAGTAGTAACGATGTGGTACCAACCGCAATTCAAGTCAGTGTGGCTTTGATGGTCGAAAATAAGCTGTTACCTGCATTAACTCACCTTTCTGAATCGCTTGCCGTTAAGCAACAAGAGCTTGCTGAAATAGTAAAAACCGGTCGTACCCACCTAATGGATGCAATGCCAATTACCTTTGCACAGGAACTTGGTGGTTGGAAATTTCAAATTGAACACGCCAAGCAATCGATAGAGAACACCCTGCCAGCTATTAAGGCTTTAGCTCAAGGCGGAACCGCAGTCGGTACAGGGATAAATGCTGACCCACGTTTTGCCGATAAATTTGCGAGTAACCTGTCTCAAACAACAAAGATCAGTTTTACCTCGAGTGAAAACTTCTTTTTTAACCTCAGCAGCCAAGACGCGATCGTTGCATTGTCTGGTCAGCTTAAAACTGCAGCAGTTGCGATCATGAAGATCTCAAACGATCTTCGTTGGATGAACTCCGGACCGCTGGCTGGCTTAGGTGAAATTGAATTGCAGGCTCTACAGCCAGGTTCATCGATCATGCCCGGAAAAGTAAACCCTGTGATTCCAGAGGCAGCTGCAATGGCGGCAGCACAAGTGATTGGCAATGACACCACCATTACGGTGGCTGGACAATCGGGTAACTTCCAACTGAATGTGATGTTGCCGGTGATTGCTCATAACGCGTTAGAAAGTATTGAATTGTTGGCAAACAGCTCTGTCGCATTAGCTGACAAAGCGATTGCCACCTTCACGGTACGCCAAGACAATCTCGACTTGGCGCTGTCAAAGAATCCAATTCTCGTGACAGCCCTAAACCCTGTAATTGGTTACCTCAAAGCGGCGGATATTGCCAAGAAGGCTTACAAAGAAGGCTTACCGATTCTTGATGTTGCGGAAAGAGAAACCGACCTTAGCCGAGAAGAACTCAGCAAGCTTCTTGATCCAACCACACTGACGCAGGGTGGAATCGCAGGCTAGTTAGTTAGTTAGTTAGCAAGAAAATAAGAACTAACGATCCTTACTGAAACAAAAAGGCCTCATACGAGGCCTTTTTTACATCCGTTCATTAATTAGGAATTCGAGCTGATTATTCTTAACTAACTCACCCGATTTAGAACCGCTCTTAATTTTAGCGGTTTCACGGGCTTAGCAATAAAGCTAAAGCTATTGGCCTTTATCGCTGCCAACATGTCATCAGTTCTGTCCGCACTAATAATGACGCCCTCAAAAGAATCACCAAGACGTAGGCGGCACTGCTGTAAGACTTCAAGTCCAGTTCTGCCATTATCTAAACGATAATCAGAGAAAATCACATCTGGATGCCATTCATCGTCTAAACACTTTAAGCTTTCAACCAAATCAACAGCCGTCTTAACCTCACAGCCCCAACGACCAATCAGGTTTTCCATACCGACTAATATTTCTCGTTCATTATCGACACACAATATTTTCAAGTGTTCGATATCACTGGTCGCCATTGGTGTCGAAACTTGCACAACCGGAGCAACCTGTTCGGCTCTCGCTAACGTGATGGAAAAAACACTGCCTTGCCCTGGCCATGATCGCATTGATATTTGGTGACCCAAGACATGAGCGATGCCTTTAGAAATCGCGAGCCCTAACCCCAAGCCTTGATCGGCACGAACTTGGCTACCACGGGTAAACTCTTCGAAGATTTCCTGCTGCTTATCTTCATCGATACCGGTTCCGTTATCCCATACATCGATTCGCACCTGGCCGTTAACTCGCCTCGCTCCAAGCACCACTTTCCCTTCAGGGTTATAACGAAAGGCGTTAGTCAAAAAGTTCTGAATAACACGTCTTAATAACTTAGGGTCAGAGTGAATAAACAGAGATGAAGGGATCATCTTGAACTGGATTTTTTGTTGTGTCGCCAAAGCACTAAATTCAGCATTCAAATGGATAAGAACATCATGCACGGCAATAGCATGAACATTGGTTTCTAATTTTCCCGACTCCAATCGAGAGATATCTAATAAATCACCAATCAAGTCTTCAGCAGCACCCAGTGCACTTTCGATATGGGATGAAAGCTGCTTCACCTCTTGTTCTTTTGCTACCTCAGAGAGCGAAGAAGCAAACAAGCGAGCAGCATTCAGTGGTTGCATTAAATCGTGGCTAACCGCAGCAAGAAAACGACTCTTGGATTGTGATTCTTGATCCGAAATCTGAGTTGCTTTTACCAAGCGATGATTCAGTTTCTCGAGCTCTTGAGTTCGCTCATGCACTCTCGATTCCAAGCTTTCATTGGCATCTTTTAGCGCTTGCTCTGCTTGTCTGAACACCGTGATGTCGGTAAAGCTCATCACAAAGCCACCACTTGGCATCGGGTTACCTTGCACTTCAATGACTCGGCCATCAGGACGAATACGAGAAGAGGTATGTCGGGTGCCTTGTTCAAGGTGATAAACACGACGTCGAACGTGATCTTCTGGGTCACCCGGACCACACAAACCTTGTTCAGCATTATGACGAATAACGTCAGCAATCGGTCGGCCTACTTGAATCAACCCGGCCGGAAATTCAAACAGTTCTAAATAACGCTGATTCCACGCTACCAAGCGCATCTGTTTATCCACCACCGCAATACCTTGGCCAATATGCTCGATTGCACCTTGCAGTAAGCCACGACTAAAATCATATAGCTCAGAGGCTTCATCAACAATAGTTGCAACCTCTTCAAGTTGCATGTTTCTGCCTTGCAACGCAGAAGTGAGTACTAACTTAGCAGAAGAGGCACCAAACACACCCGCAAGCACGCGTTCTGCATGTCGAATCAGGCTTGCAGGCGCTTGTTGATTAGGAAGCAGCGGTTGACCGTGTTGTTGCCAATAACTGTGTAAGGCACTTTTTGCTCGTTTTCGACCAACAAAACGAGACGCGAGCATCTCCAATTCAGCCACTGTTACACGGCTCTGATAGAGGCTTATATTTTCATTCTCAGGTAACGGTGTACCAACAAATGCCGCTGATTGTAAGCGCTCACTTAGGCTTGGTCTTGTCATCATCGAAACCACGACATAACACAGGGTGTTGAGCACAATACTCAATACGATGCCCCAGTTTGAGCTACTGATATCCCAGCTACTTAGTAATTCTGGCGGCGTAATAATCCACAACAATAGGTTGCTCTCGCTATCACCTGCCAACATGCTGGTTTGGCTCATCAAGGTAATAAGCCAAATAACTGAACCTACCAATAAACCTACATAAACCCCCTTTCGATTCCCTGGCCGCCAATACAAGCCACCAAGCAATGCCGGTGCAAACTGCGCGATGGCAGCAAACGAAAGAAAGCCAATCGCCGACAAGGAATGAATCGTATCAAGTGCCTGATAAAACACCCAAGCGCCGAGTAAAAGTAGGAGGATCAATCCGCGACGAATCACCAATAACAAACCAGAAAAATGCTTATGGGTTCTTTGGGTTAGACGCATACGACGCAACAGTAACGGCATCACCAAATCGTTCGATACCATGATCGCTAATGCGATGGTCGACACAATCACCATGCCACTGGCAGCGGAAGTACCACCCAGAAAAGCGAGCAGGGCAATATGATTAGCCCCTTCGGCCATTGGCACACTGATGACATAGGTATCGGCAGGCATGTTAGTGAGTAACCCCTGACCTGCCCAAGCAATAGGCAGAACGAACAGCCCCATCAAGATAAGGTAAACTGGGAATAACCAACGTGCCGTATGCAAATCTTGCGGGCGTTCGTTCTCAACCACCATGGTATGGAACTGACGAGGTAAACAAACAATAGCCAGCATGGTTAAAACGGTATGGATGATTAAGGTCGGAATATTGGGCGATTCATAGGTGGAAGCTGCAACATCAAGCAGGTCAATTTTATCGCTACTCATCGCCAGATAAATGATAAACAAACCGACAATTAAAAATGCCACGAGCTTAACAATAGATTCAAATGCCACTGCCATCATCATGCCACGGTGATGTTCTGTGTTGTCGATGTGTCGAGTACCAAACAGCATCGTAAAAATAGCTAAAGCACCAACAACAAACCAAGAAACATGATAATCCTGATAACCAAAATCAGCCGCGAGGTTAGGGGCGACAATATCCAAGCCCATGGTAATACCACGAAGTTGTAGTGCGATATAAGGAAGAATACCGACGACGGCAATAATGGTTACGGCAACCGCCAATCCTTGTGATTTTCCGTAACGAGCCGCGATAAAGTCAGCAATTGAAGTGATATGTTCACGCTTCGCAATTAGGATCAGCCGAGCTAAGATCCGCCACCCTAGCGTAAACACCAAAATAGGCGCGAGATAAATGGGTAAAAAGGACCAAGGGTTATTACTGGCCTGCCCGACCGTGCCATAGAAGGTCCACGAGGTACAATACACCGCGATAGAAAGGCTATAAATCCACGGGCGCCAACGCGATAGCCAACGAACCTGCCTGTCTCCATACCAAGCGATCAGAAATAACACGCCCAAGTAGGCTAAAGAGACTGGAACTACTACCCATCCTTGCATTGAAAACCCTTTCTTCATCCATAAAAAAACCTCTCCATAAGGGAGAGGTTTCATTTAACTAAGGATACGTCATTAACTCAATCGCATCGCTCAAATTCTGTGCTTTGGGCTTTAATTCTGAGCATCAGATTGAGCTGAGGCTGTTTGATTAACCTCAACCACTGAACTTCTTTCATCCAGTTTAATGAATAAGGCTAATCCGCCCATAGCAGCCATGCCCCAGAAAATATTCGCACCCCACAGTTCATACCCCCAACCACTCAAGGTCGTCATCAGTGCGATAAAAGCACCAAGAGGGATCGCATTATAAAGAGCTTGCAGCGCCACCATCTTGTTTTGCTCTTCAGATTGAATGTATTGAATCGCAGCAATATGAGCCATTGCGAATGTCACACCGTGCAGCAACTGAGCCACTATCAATACTGGAATCGCAATCGTTGATGCTGTGATACCCCAACGAGCCATTACCCCGATACCAGCTATCACAAACAGAGTGCGCAATGATAATCCAGCAAACAATCGCTTGCTCAGAGCAAATACAGCCACCTCAGCAACCACAGCCAAGCTCCACAGATAACCGATGATCGCCTCAGAGTGCCCCGCCTCTTTCCAGTAAATCGCACTAAAGCTGTAATACGCGGCGTGGCTTCCTTGAAGCAGTGCCATCAATGCAAGAAACTTCACTACCGACGATTCACGTAATAGTTGACCAAGTTTAGGTCTTTCAGCAACTTGCTCTGATTCTGTCACCGGCATTACGTTCGGGTTTCTCATCGCGAACAACAGAGAAACCAAAACTCCTGCCAGCGCAGTATACAAAATCATATCCGTGCCAAATTCAGCCACCAGATAACCAACCACCGTTGAACCTGCAATAAATGCAACTGAACCCCACAAACGTGTACGTCCGTAATCGAGCATCTTGAGACGGCTGTAATGGTTCGCCATTGCATCAGAAAGCGGAATAATCGGTCCATAGCAGAGGTTGAACATTACCGTTGCTAGCAGCATCAATAAAAAGCTACCACCAGTAAAGAAATGGAAACCAACAAATAATAGCGCGACAAAACTGAGGCAACGCAATGCTGGTATTAAATGCTCAACTTTATGGATACGCGGTGTTATCACAAAGTTGGCAACACAACGCGTAGCCAAACCCACACCAATTAATACGCCAATGTCCCCTGCAGAAACGCCTTGGTCTTCAAACCACAGCGCCCAAAATGGCAGATAAACGCCATAGGCAAAAAAGAAACCAAGAAAATACTGGGATATCCAGCCATAAGGGGAAGGACTAAACATAGGCGACCTATAAAAATGTGTGGAACAAGGAAGCGCCAATTATGCCTAGGTCGCATACGATGAAAAAGGGAATTATTACTAAGATAACATTCCCATATTGAACCCAATCGTCATTTCACACTTCAATCAAGATCATGCTTCAGCCAAGAACCACATTCGCATTTAGACTAAAGTCGTCTGGAGCTTCTCTGGTAATTTGTCAGACTGAGTAAAGACTCCCACTTGTTTCGATGCTTATGCCTGATAAATTTAATATGCAGCACCCACCCTTCGATAGTTTGTCCGATGCCGAACAGTTAACCCTGCGCTCTTCATTGGATGTGGTTTACTACCGAGCGCTCGAGGTGATATTGGAAGCTGACCGACCAAGTCGTCATCTGCATATTCTGATTAAAGGCGCCGTAGAAGAGCGGGCAAGTAGTGATGGTGAAATTTACGCACACTATGCCAATGACGATATTTTTGATGTACGCAGCCAATTCGAGGCTCATACCAAACACCAATATATTGCACTCGAAGATACCTTAAGCTATCTACTTCCAACCGATGTTTTTCTCAATCTTTACCACGCCAACGGGCAATTCGCGGCTTACTTTGATAGTAACTTATCGACACGAAAAGCATTGATTGAAGCAGCACAGCAACAACAAAACTTGGCCGAATTTATCTTGACCAAAGTGGATGAATCTATTTATCACCCACCACTGATACTAAAGCCGAATCAACCCATTAACCAAGTCACTCAAACCCTTAAAGAACAAGGTTTAGACTCAGCTTTGGTTCATTTGGATCATGATGTTCCAAAAGCTTTTGGAACATCATGTACCTTACCGTACGGAATCGTCACACGGACCAATTTATTACATGCTGTAATGCTGGATAATTTCCCACTAGATACCCCTGTCGGTGATATTGCGACCTTTCCGGTAATGCATGTCAATCAAGGCGATTTTTTGTTTAATGCCATGATTACCATGACCAGAAATCGTGTAAAAAGACTGATGGTTTGTGATGGTCTTAATGCGGTTGGTATGGTGGACATGACTCAAATTCTCAGTGCGTTTTCCACTCATTCACACGTTCTCACTTTACGTATTGCGCGAGCCACCAGCGTTGAAGAGTTGGCAATGGCATCCAACAAACAGCGTCAACTGGTCGAGAGCTTGCTCAGTAACGGGATTCGTACGCGCTTTATCATGGAGCTAATTTCTGCGGTCAACGAGCAGATCATTGAGAAAGCCTTTGAGCTCATCATTCCACCTGCGCTGCACAATCACTGTTGCTTAATCGTTCTGGGTTCTGAAGGCCGCGGAGAGCAAATTCTCAAAACCGATCAAGACAACGCGCTAATAATTCAAGATGGCTTGGAGTGGCATCAATGCCAAAGTGCCATGAACGATCTCACCCACACACTGCAGCAATTGGGCTATCCACTGTGCCCGGGCAATGTGATGGTCAACAACCCGAAATGGGTACATTCAGAAAAAGAGTGGAAACAAACGCTCACCCGTTGGGTAAAAAAAGCCACGCCAGACACCGTAATGGATATTGCCATCATGGCGGATGCACACGCTGTTGCGGGTAACAGAGAGTTATTAAAACCAGTAAAACAACACCTAAGTGATTTGATGTTGGGACAGGAGTTAATACTCACCGAATTTTGTCGCCCTGCCCTGAACTTTTCCGTTCCCCTCACCCTGTTTGGCAATGTTAAACAGTCCAAGTCAGGGCTCGATATCAAACAAGGCGGTATTTTCCCTATCGTGCATGGCATTCGGGCACTCAGCCTTGAGCATGGTGTCACGGTCAACAACACCTTTGAGCGGATAGAGCACCTAGTCGGCAAGAATGTATTGGAGCAAAGTACCGCCGATAACCTTAACGAAGCGCTCAAGCAATTCTTTAAGTGGCGCTTATCTCAGCGGTTATCCCAACAACACAGCAGCAATAAAATTAACGTGAAGTTGATGGAGCGAGCAGACAGGGATCTGCTTCGTCATAGCTTGCATGTGGTGAAGAAATTCAAGCAATGGCTAGGCTACCACTATCAGATAAGAGACTAGGCGGCTGAACGATGAATAGATTGGTTCGTTATTACTGGCATCACAAACTTAAAGGCTCTCCCTATCAGCCTTTTTTTGCCGCGCCTACCCATAATGAATATGTATCGCTCGATTGTGAAACCACCAGCCTCGACCCTAATCAGGCGGAATTAGTCACTATTGCCGCGACAAAGATCATCGGTAACCGAATCATTACCAGCCAACCTTTTGAAGTTCGACTACGAGCACCTCAGTCACTCGATTCCAATTCCATCAAAATCCATCGCATTCGTCATCAAGATCTAAAGCACGGCATAGAAGAGAAACAAGCTCTAATTGAGCTGCTGGATTTCATCGGTAATCGCCCTTTAGTCGGCTATCACATCCGCTACGATAAAAAAATTCTCGATCGCGCCTGTTTAAAACAACTCGGATTTCCATTGCCTAACCGATTAGTCGAAGTGAGCCTGCTCTATCAAGAAAAACTCGAAAGGCAGCTGCCCAATGCCTACTTCGATCTCAGTATGGACGCCATCTGCCGCCAACTGGATTTGCCTATCCCGGTCAATAAACATGATGCATTACAAGATGCTATCTCCGCAGCCCTGATCTTTGTTCGCCTTAAATACGGTGATTTACCTCGTTTCAACTCTTCTTATTCTTAATTCAACCATTACCTCTCTGCATAGAGAGCAATATCGCAAAAATGAACTTAACTCGCTATTTTCTAAGTGAAAAGCAGCGTCTCATCCTAAAGTCTAATTGTGGAAATCGCCGTCCTAGCCGAGAGTGATAGCACAACGACAGTCCTGTAATAGACTTAGAAACTGAACACAAAGGAAGTTGCCAGTTCATTAAGAATGTAGGCACAAGGAGAGATGCAATGAGTGAAGCCCACGTTTATCCGGTAAAAGAAAATATTAAATCAACGACGCACGCGGATAATGACACTTACCTAGCCATGTACCAACAATCTGTATCTGACCCTGAAGGCTTTTGGGGTGAACACGGAAAAATCGTTGATTGGATTAAACCTTTCACACAGGTAAAGAACACCTCTTTTGACCCTGGCCACATCGATATCCGCTGGTTTGAAGATGGCACGCTTAATGTTTCGGCTAACTGTATCGACCGTCACCTTGCTGAGCGCGGTGATGAAGTCGCCATCATCTGGGAAGGCGATGATCCGGCTGATGACAAAACTCTAACTTTTAATGAACTGCACAAAGATGTGTGCCTGTTTTCAAATGCTCTAAAAGAGCAAGGCGTACGCAAAGGCGATGTGGTTTGTTTATATATGCCAATGGTTCCTGAAGCGGCAGTGGCTATGCTGGCGTGTACACGTATCGGTGCTGTCCACACTGTGGTATTTGGCGGTTTCTCTCCAGAAGCACTGTCTGGTCGTATTATCGATTCCAACTCTAAAGTTGTTATCACTGCCGATGAAGGCGTGCGTGGTGGTCGTGCGGTTCCACTGAAGAAAAATGTCGACGAAGCACTCACCAACCCTGAAGTAAAAAACATCGAGAAGGTTTTCGTATTCAAACGCACTGGCGGCGATGTGGCGTGGCACGAACACCGTGATGTGTGGTGGCATGATGCTATCGCAAATGTATCGGCAGATTGCCCACCAGAAGAGATGAATGCGGAAGATCCTCTCTTCATTCTTTATACGTCTGGTTCCACAGGTAAGCCTAAAGGTGTAATGCACACGACAGGTGGCTACCTGGTTTATGCCGCAATGACCTTCAAATACGTATTCGATTACCAAGAAGGTGAAACTTTCTGGTGTACAGCGGATGTGGGTTGGATAACCGGACATACTTATCTTGTTTACGGGCCGCTTGCGAATGGTGCAAAAACCATTCTGTTTGAAGGCGTGCCTAATTACCCGAACACAAGCCGTATGAGCGAAGTGGTCGATAAGCACCAAGTAAATATTCTTTATACAGCGCCAACCGCGATTCGAGCATTAATGGCCAAAGGCAATGAAGCCGTTGAAGGCACTTCTCGTGACAGTCTAAGAGTCATGGGGTCAGTAGGTGAACCTATTAACCCTGAAGCTTGGGAGTGGTACTACAAAACCATTGGTAACGAGCAGTCTCCGATTGTTGATACATGGTGGCAAACAGAAACAGGCGGTATCTTAATCGCACCATTGCCAGGCGCAACGGACTTAAAACCAGGTTCAGCGACTCGTCCATTCTTCGGTGTGCAACCAGCGCTTGTTGATAACATGGGCAACATCATTGAGGGAGCAACCGACGGCAACCTCGTGATTCTTGATTCTTGGCCTGGCCAAATGCGCACCGTTCATGGTGATCATGACCGTTTTGAACAGACTTACTTCTCTACGTTTAAGGGGATGTACTTCACCAGTGATGGCGCTCGTCGTGATGAAGACGGTTATTACTGGATTACTGGTCGTGTGGATGACGTGCTTAACGTATCTGGTCACCGTATGGGTACCGCAGAGATTGAATCAGCTCTAGTCGCATTCAATAAAATTGCAGAGGCAGCGATTGTGGGTATCCCTCATGATATTAAAGGCCAAGCAATTTACGCTTACATAACACTGAATGATGGCGAGTTCCCAACCGCAGAACTTCATAAAGAAGTGAAAGACTGGGTACGTAAAGAGATCGGCCCAATCGCAACACCAGATGTACTGCACTGGACAGATTCATTACCGAAAACGCGTTCGGGTAAAATTATGCGCCGTATCCTGCGTAAGATTGCCACAGGCGATACTGGTAACCTAGGTGATACTTCGACACTAGCAGACCCAAGTGTAGTAGATAAGCTTATTGCAGAGAAAGCAGAACTGGCATAAGCAACCTATTACATTAACTCATTACTGTTTAAAACAGCCCCTTTCTAAACCGTCACCTATGTGGCGGTTTTTTTATGGCTGATCTTGATCTCAAATATCCTCTACAAAATTAAGGCTACGGCGATTTTTTGTTAAGTTGGTAACAACTCCATGCTGTCTCAATAGGAGATTAGACCAGTAAATTGCTGCGATTTGCGCTGAATTAGCTATAATCTGGTTCTAATTTTTAATTTTGGGTTTTTCTCACTGGAAATTAACCCCAAATTTTCAATAAAATGGCAACATTCACGTTCGTAATCACGATAAAGGAAGATAGCCCCACGATGTCTACAAAGTTTCGCATTCTAGTTTTAAATGGCCCAAACCTTAACCTGTTAGGCCTTAGAGAGCCCGCACACTACGGTTCTCAAACACTTGACCAGATTATTAGCTCCTTGACCGAGCAAGCGAAAGCACACGATGTTGAGCTATCTCACTTGCAGTCAAATCGCGAGTATGAGCTGATTGAAGCTATCCATAGTGCTTATCCAAATGTTGATTTCATTATTATCAACCCAGCGGCCTTTACACATACCAGTGTGGCACTGCGTGATGCACTACTTGGTGTTGCAATCCCATTTATTGAAGTTCATCTATCGAATGTTCACGCACGTGAACCATTCCGTCACCACTCTTACCTATCTGATAAAGCAGAAGGTGTGATTTGTGGCTTAGGTGCTCAAGGTTATCAATTTGCTTTGACAGCTGCGCTCAGCAAGCTCAACTCAAAGTAAACATAAACAACGAACTATTACTAACCTACTCAGTCATAGAGTAAGTTCAATTAACAGATAAAGAGAAAGAAACAATGGATATTCGCAAAATCAAAAAGCTAATCGAATTGGTTGAAGAGTCTGGCATTTCTGAGCTAGAAATCTCTGAAGGTGAAGAGTCAGTACGAATCAGTCGTAACAGCCCTGTATCTGCAGCGCCTATTCAATATGCAGCAGCACCAGCTCCTGTAGCAGCACCTGCTCCTGCGGCGGCACCTGTAGCAGCAGAAGCAGCAGCTCCTGCGGTTCCAGCTGGTCACCAAGTTCTTTCTCCAATGGTTGGTACTTTCTACGGCGCTCCAAGCCCAGATGCAAAACCATTCGTTAAGGTTGGTCAATCTGTAACTGCTGGCGAAACGCTATGTATCGTTGAAGCAATGAAAATGATGAACCAAATCGAAGCTGATAAATCTGGTGTTGTAACCGCTATTCTACTTGAAGACGGTCAACCAGTAGAATTCGACCAAGCTCTAGTAATTATCGAATAATAGAGAGCACTCATTATGTTAGATAAATTAGTAATCGCGAACCGTGGTGAAATTGCACTGCGTATTCTGCGTGCATGTAAAGAACTTGGTATTAAAACGGTAGCGGTTCACTCAACCGCTGACCGCGACCTTAAACACGTACTTCTTGCAGACGAAACTATTTGTATCGGTCCAGCTCGCGGTATCGATAGCTACCTGAATATTCCTCGTATCATCAGTGCAGCTGAAGTGACAGGCGCAGTGGCTATCCACCCAGGCTATGGCTTCCTATCTGAAAATGCAGACTTCGCAGAACAGGTAGAGCGCAGTGGCTTTATCTTCGTTGGCCCTAAAGCTGAAACCATTCGCATGATGGGTGACAAAGTGTCAGCTATCACGTCAATGAAGAAAGCTGGCGTACCTTGTGTACCAGGTTCAGACGGTCCTCTTGATAATGACGAAATAAAAAACAAAGCGCACGCTAAGCGCATTGGTTTCCCAGTTATCATCAAAGCATCTGGCGGCGGCGGCGGTCGTGGTATGCGTGTTGTTCGTTCTGAAAAAGAACTAACAGAAGCTATCGCAATGACTCGTGCGGAAGCAAAAGCGTGTTTCAATAACGACGTGGTTTACATGGAAAAGTTCCTAGAAAACCCACGTCACATTGAAGTACAAGTACTGGCTGATGGCCAAGGTAATGCTATCCACCTAGGTGAGCGTGATTGTTCTATGCAGCGTCGTCACCAGAAAGTTGTGGAAGAAGCCCCAGCACCAGGTATCACTGAAGAAATGCGTAAGTACATCGGTGACCGTTGTACTCGTGCATGTCTTGAGATTGGTTACCGCGGCGCAGGTACATTTGAATTCCTATACGAGAACGGTGAGTTCTACTTCATCGAAATGAACACTCGTATCCAGGTAGAGCACACGATTACTGAAATGGTAACGGGTATCGACCTAGTAAAAGAGCAACTTCGCATTGCTGCTGGTCAACCTCTATCATTCACACAGGATGATATTAAGCTGCGTGGCCACTCAATCGAATGTCGTATCAACGCGGAAGATCCTGTTCGTTTCCTACCATCTCCAGGTAAGATCACGCGCTTCCACGCTCCAGGCGGCATGGGTGTTCGTTGGGAATCTCACATCTATACTGGCTACACAGTACCACCACACTACGATTCAATGATTGGTAAGCTGATCACTTACGGTGAGAACCGTGATGTCGCTATCGCTCGAATGAAGAACGCATTGGGTGAGATGATTGTTGAAGGTATTAACGTTAATACTGAACTTCAGTTGGCTATTATGAACGACGAAAACTTCCAACACGGTGGTGCAAACATCCACTACCTTGAGAAGAAACTCGGTCTACAATAGAAGCTAGCCTTCAGTACCTCGTTCTTTTAAGAACATTCAAAATGCTCACTTCGGTGGGCATTTTTGTTTTTAAAGCACCCGAAAAGATCAATCTATAATCCCTATTATAATCCGTGGTGTTTTGGTGAATTTGCTCATATTTTCTGCTAGACTCGCCATCCAATTTTTCTCATATAGAAGATGCAGCCATGCCTTGGATTCAAATCAAGCTTAATGCGACCAATGAAAATGCCGAACAAATCGGCGACATGTTAATGGAAGAGACTGGCGCTCTTTCCGTAACTTTCCTGGATGCACAAGATACCCCTGTATTTGAGCCTCTGCCGGGTGAAACTCGCCTTTGGGGTGATACTGACATTCTCGCGCTATACGACGCTGAGACTGATACTGGTGTCGTCCTAGCACAGATTAAAGCAAGCAACATGTTCCCTGCTGACTTTGCTCATAAAGTAGAGCAAATCGAAGACAAAGATTGGGAACGTGAATGGATGGACAACTTCCACCCAATGAAGTTTGGTGAGCGTCTTTGGATCTGCCCAAGCTGGCGTGATATCCCAGAACCTGACGCAGTAAACGTCATGCTAGATCCAGGCCTTGCATTTGGTACGGGTACTCACCCAACTACAGCACTGTGTCTTGAGTGGCTAGAAGGCTTAGACCTTACCGGCAAAACCGTGATCGACTTCGGTTGTGGTTCAGGCATCCTAGCGATCGCTGCAATCAAACTTGGCGCTGAGAAAGTTATCGGGATCGACATTGATCCTCAAGCTTTACTCGCTTCAAAAGACAACGCACAACGCAATGGCGTTGCTGACCAACTGGACGTGTTCTTACCACAAGATCAACCTGAAGGTTTGCTTGCTGACGTTGTCGTTGCCAATATTCTTGCAGGCCCACTACGAGACCTTTCTAGCATCATCAAAGGCCTAATTAAGCCAAATGGCATGCTAGCGATGTCGGGTGTTTTAGATACACAAGCGGAAGATGTTGCGACTTATTATCGTGATGAGCTTCACATCGATCCGATCATCGAACAACAAGAGTGGTGTCGAATCTCAGGTCGCAAGCAAGGCTAGACAAGACTTTGGGTGCTAATTGATTGAATTTCATACAAATTACAAAAACAATTTGTAAATGCTCAAATATTAGTCTTTTCACGCAGCGAAAAAATGCGTAAAATGCGCGCCCTTGCTGGTACAGAACTGTGATGACGTTTTGAAAATCGGAAATTATCAACTTAAGAACAATCTAATCGTCGCTCCAATGGCTGGCGTAACGGATAGACCATTCCGTGAGTTGTGTCTTCGCTATGGTGCGGGGATGGCAGTCAGTGAAATGATGTCCTCCAATCCTAAGGTTTGGAAAACGTCGAAGTCTCAGCAGCGTATGGTACATGAAGGCGAATCGGGCATTCGTTCAGTACAAATCGCTGGTGCAGATCCACAGCTTATGGCCGAAGCTGCTCAATTTAATGTTAATAACGGTGCGCAAATCATCGATATCAATATGGGTTGTCCAGCAAAAAAAGTGAATAAGAAGCTTGCGGGCTCTGCCCTACTGCAGCATCCAGAACTCATAGAAGAGATCTTGAAGGCCGTAGTAAACGCTGTCGACGTTCCAGTAACGTTAAAGACTCGTACAGGCTGGGATACAGATAACAGAAACTGTGTCCAAATCGCTAAAATAGCCGAAGACTGCGGCATACAAGCACTTGCCCTTCACGGGAGAACTCGCGCTTGTATGTACAAAGGTGAGGCAGAATACAAACACATTAAAGCAGCGAAACAAGCAGTATCTATTCCGGTTATCGCTAACGGTGATATCGATAGTCCGGAAAAAGCTAAGTTTGTGCTGGAGTACACCGGCGCTGATGCTTTGATGATAGGTCGACCTGCCCAAGGACGTCCTTGGATTTTTAACGAAATCCTACACTATTTGGAAAACGGCACCACGATGGACCCGCTCCCGATTTCGGAAGTAAAGGACATCATGCTTGGCCATGTGAACGCTCTACATGAATTTTATGGCGAGTTTTTAGGCCCCCGAATTGCTCGTAAGCATGTGGGTTGGTATCTAAAAGAACATGAACAAGCGAGTGAGTTTCGCCGTACCTTCAACGCATTCGAAGCAGGTGATCTGCAGCTTGAGGCGCTAGAAGGTTTTTTTGATAACGTTGCACCATAATTACGAGAAGAGCTAGACCGAATATGTTCGAACAAAATCTGACTTCAGAAGCATTGACAGTAACTACAGTTACATCACAAGACCAAATCACGCAGAAGCCACTACGTGACTCAGTTAAAGCATCATTGAAAAATTACCTTGCTCAATTAAACGGTCAAGAAGTCAGCGAGTTATACGAATTAGTATTAGCTGAAGTTGAACAGCCACTACTAGACACTATCATGCAGTACACTCGCGGTAACCAGACTCGCGCAGCAACCATGATGGGTATTAACCGCGGTACTCTTCGCAAGAAACTTAAAAAATACGGCATGAACTAATCGTTCTTTCGTAATTTATTGAATTGAAAGCCAAGCTCATTTATTGAGTTTGGCTTTTTTTTTACCAGCAGGCTCTTGATAGGTGGCTAATTACTCTCCAGTACGGCCACAGCGCCCTTTATCAACATTTGCTGAGTCTAAGGCCGCCAAAATCGAACAATGGCTAGCATCGTCGTCTATGTGACCACAGCACGCATCATTAATCTTTTTAAGCGCCGTGCGAATCTTGGTTAACTCAGACATTTTCTCATCAATCATCTCTAACTTTGCTGACGTAATCGACTTCACTTCCGCACAACTGTGTTGCGTCGCTTCCAAGCGAATCTCGAGCAATTCTTTGATTTCATCCAAACTCAGCCCTAACTCTTTAGATTTGAGAATAAACGTCACCTGTTTCTGGTTATTTTCATCATATAGGCGATAACCCGACTCACTGCGACTGGCTGGCGCGATCAGGTTATTTTTCTCATAAAATCGTAAGGTATCGGCTGTCACACCGCATCGTTTCGCTAATTCACCGATCTGAAACATGTTTTTTCCTACTGTTTCGTCCATTCCACAATTAACCTTATCGTTACTTTTTAGGCTGAAATGGCACTTTTCATAATTAATTTTGAGATGCCAAACGATTGCGCGAGCTTTTTTGTAATAAATTAGTTAGAATCTGCGCCATCAAATTTGGAGTTGGTTATCTTATAGCTTAATCATAAGACTGACCCAAAAGGTCTTTACCAAAACTGGCCAATATTTTATCTCTTACTGGTATCTTAGATAATCCACGCTAAGAAGATAGAAACAAGTTCTTTTTTGGCAAATATCTTTATTTTAACCCCATGAATTTGAGGAAGATGGAAGCATGAATAACGCTCGTCCAATTCGCCGCGCTCTAATCAGCGTATCAGACAAAACTGGTATCGTTGAATTTGCACAAGCTCTTGCTAACCGTGGTGTAGATATCTTATCTACCGGTGGCACTGCTCGCCTGCTTGCTGAAAAAGGCATCTCTGTTACAGAAGTATCTGATTACACTGGTTTCCCAGAAATGATGGATGGCCGTGTTAAGACTCTGCACCCAAAAGTTCATGGTGGTGTTCTAGGCCGTCGTGGCCAAGATGATGACGTGATGAAAACTCACGGTATCAACCCTATCGATATGGTTGTTGTAAACCTATACCCATTCGCAGAAACCGTTGCTAAAGAAGGTTGTACCCTTGCTGACGCCGTTGAGAACATCGACATCGGCGGTCCAACAATGGTTCGCTCTGCAGCGAAAAACCACAAAGACGTAGCGATCGTTGTAAACGCACACGACTACGAGCGCGTTGTGACTGAAATGGACGCTAACGAGAAATCTCTGACTCTAGAGACTCGCTTCGACCTCGCTATCGCAGCATTCGAGCACACCGCTTCTTACGACGGCATGATCGCTAACTACTTCGGCACTATGGTTCCTAGCTACGGCGAGAACAAAGAAGGTGACGAAGAGTCTAAATTCCCTCGCACGTTCAACCAACAGTTCGAGAAGAAACAAGACATGCGCTACGGTGAGAACAGCCACCAAGCAGCGGCATTCTACGTTGAAGCGAACCCTGAAGAAGCATCTGTTTCTACTGCTCGCCAAATTCAAGGCAAAGCCCTTTCTTACAACAACATCGCTGACACTGACGCAGCACTTGAATGTGTGAAAGAGTTCGATCAGCCAGCATGTGTAATTGTTAAGCACGCTAACCCATGTGGTGTTGCACTAGGTGAAGACATCCTCGAAGCTTACGACCGCGCATTCAAAACAGACCCAACGTCTGCATTTGGCGGCATCATCGCATTCAACCGTGAACTAGACGCAGCAACAGCAACGGCTATCACTGAGCGTCAATTCGTTGAAGTTATCATTGCACCTTCTGTTTCTGCTGAAGCAGTAGCAATCGTAGCGACTAAGAAAAACCTTCGCCTACTTGAGTGTGGCGAGTGGACAACGAAGACAACTGGCTTTGACGTGAAACGCGTTAACGGCGGCCTATTAGTTCAAGATCGCGACCAAGGCATGGTGTCAGAAGACGACCTGAAAGTAGTTTCTAAGCGTCAACCAACCGCTGAAGAGCTGAAAGATGCGTTATTCTGCTGGAAAGTAGCGAAGTACGTTAAATCTAACGCTATCGTTTACTCGAAAGGCGACATGACGATTGGTGTCGGCGCTGGCCAAATGAGCCGCGTTTACTCTGCGAAAATCGCAGGCATCAAAGCTGCTGACGAAGGTTTGGTTGTTGAAGGATGTGCAATGGCATCAGATGCATTCTTCCCATTCCGTGACGGTATCGACGCGGCAGCTGAAGCGGGTATCAAGTGCGTTATCCAACCGGGTGGCTCTATGCGTGATGACGAAGTTATCGCAGCAGCAGACGAACACGGCATGGCGATGATCTTTACGGGCATGCGTCACTTCCGCCACTAATATTTAGTTCACCTAAACAATTAGTAGCTATCGAGCCTCTCAATTTTGAGGGGCTTTTAAGAATTAAAGACTTAAGGATTGAAACATGAACGTATTAATCATCGGTGCTGGCGGTAGAGAACATGCTTTGGGTTGGAAAGCAGCACAAAACCCAAATGTTGAAACAGTATTCATTGCTCCAGGCAACGCAGGTACTGCGCTAGAGCCTAAACTTGAGAACGTAAAGATTGGCGTTGAAGACATCGCTGGTTTAGTCGCGTTTGCTCAAGAGAAGAAAATTGAACTGACTATCGTGGGCCCTGAAGCTCCGTTAGTTATTGGTGTGGTTGATGCATTCTGCGAAGTAGGTTTGCCAATCTTTGGTCCTACTCAAGCCGCAGCACAGCTTGAAGGTTCTAAAGCATTCACAAAAGACTTCCTAGCTCGTCATGATATCCCGACAGGTTACTACTCAAACTTCACTGAGATTGAACCCGCTATCGCTTACGTTCGTGAGCAAGGCGCTCCAATTGTAGTGAAAGCTGACGGCCTTGCCGCTGGTAAAGGTGTTATCGTTGCGATGACCCTTGAAGAAGCTGAAGACGCAATCAAAGATATGCTAGCAGGCAACGCATTCGGCGAAGCGGGCAGCCGAGTGGTTATCGAAGAATTCCTTGAAGGCGAAGAAGCAAGCTTCATCGTGATGGTTGATGGTTCTAGCGTACTTCCTATGGCCACCAGCCAAGATCACAAACGTGTTGGCGACAAAGATACAGGCCCTAACACGGGCGGCATGGGAGCTTACTCTCCTGCGCCGGTTGTGACTCCAGAAATCCATAACCGTATCCTTGAAGAAGTTATCTACCCAACGGTACGTGGCATGGACGCGGAAGGCGCTCCTTACACAGGTTTCCTTTATGCTGGCCTAATGATCGATGCAGACGGTACGCCTAAGGTTATCGAATACAACTGCCGCTTTGGCGACCCAGAAACGCAACCTATTATGATGCGTATGGAATCGGATCTTGTTGAGCTTTGCCTAATGGCTATCGACGAGAAACTAGACGAAGCGGAATCGAAGTGGGATCCACGAGCTTCTATCGGTGTTGTTCTTGCAGCCGGCGGCTACCCTGCTGACTACGCAAAAGGTGATGTAATTTCATTACCAACAAGCGAAGTTGAAGGCCAAAAAGTTTTCCACGCAGGCACTACAAATAACGAAGCTGGCGATGTTGTGACTAATGGCGGCCGAGTACTTTGTGCAACAGCACTTGGTAACACGGTTTCTGAAGCTCAGGAGCGCGCTTACGCGCTAACTAAGCAAGTTAGCTGGAACGGTATGTTCCACCGCAATGACATTGGTTACCGTGCGATTGCGCGCGAGCAAGAGCAGTAATCAGTATCATTCGCTAAATTCGAATGGCAGTAACTGAATGACCGCAACTGAATAAAAAGAAAAGGCGCCTCGATAGGCGCCTTTTTATTGCTTATTCGTACCTGTACAGACAAATAAGCACTTAGCCTACAGTAGGCCAAATGCTCTGATACTATTTAAGCGGTCTCTATTCTTTCAACAATGAGGGCCTTGATACACACTCATGATTTTCATCTGCCAATATCAAAAACTCAGCAACCGACAATTTTCTCAAAGACGCTTTACCGACAAAAGCACCATAGCTCTCTACAGACGATAAACGGTTAATCACAAAATTAGGCAATGTTTGGTTGAACTCAAAGTCATCAAACTGCTTACCAGAACAAGTCTGAAACGTTTTGCCATTCCAATAGCCCTGCAAAAGCTCTAACCCTTCATCATTTTGCTTCTCGGTAACATCGAGAACGGATGTCGCTTCCTGTTTATATCTGTCGAGCTGAACCGACTGTAACGGTAATACTTTTTTACCAATACGATACTGTTGATACACAGCCTCACCAGACTGATTAAAGCGCACATGTACACGATATGGAACCAACGCAAGTGAATCATCGCGTAACTCACCTTCACGCACAAATTCACGAAGCACATCTTCCGACCAAACATAGTCAGTTTTGTACCAGCCGTAATCGCCCATGGTGACATAGTCAGCAGAAGTATGAGGTTGTGTTAGCTTGTTGGTGACCCAGTAGAAACTTGTCGCGTCGCCCATGACTTGGCCGCCGGTGTAGGTTTCAAATTGCTCTAGGTTAGTACGAGGGCTTGTTGAAGAACAGCCAATAATAAATGTAGATAAGAGTGAAACGAGAAGAAATGTTTTTTTCATAAAACCTGTACCGAGGTGGAATACGACTACCTCGGTACAGTTTAGATTATTTCACTGAATCTTTCAGCGCTTTACCTGCAACAAATGCTGGAACATTTGCAGCAGCGATTTGGATCTCATCACCAGTTTTTGGGTTACGACCAGTGCGAGCTGCACGGTGGTTTACTTTAAAAGTACCAAAACCAATTAGCTGAACTTGATCGCCATCTTTAAGAGCATCAGTCACGCCGCCAAGAGTTGCTTCTAGAGCCGCTTTAGCTTGTGCTTTCGAAAGGTCCGCTTTTTCAGCAATAAAGTCGATTAATTGAGTCTTGTTCATTTTAGGTTTCCCTTCTTTGTATTTTTGAATTCAATTCACTCTAAAACATAAATGCCCCATCTGGCAAAGGTTTGTCGTCGATCTTTAGCTCTAATGCCGTAGTTTTAGCCATAATATGAGTAACAACTCACAATTTGTTACTGATTTTCTATGGCAAGCCCTTGTTTAAAAGGGGTTGAGTGTGAAATTAATGATGACCTAACCACTACTTATTCTCTATAATCCACGCTGAATCGCTGACAAAGCGTACAATTTAATTTAAGGGCAAACATGCTGCTGCTAACTATTTACGTCTCCATTGCTATTGGAGTTTCTTTCATTTGTTCTGTTTTGGAAGCTGTACTCTTGAGTATCAGTCCAAGTTACATTGCTCAACTAAAACAAAATGGGCACCCTGCAGCCGCGTCTTTAGACAAACTGAAAACAGATATTGACCGCCCGCTCGCGTCAATTTTAACGCTCAACACCATCGCACATACTATTGGTGCGGCGACAGCAGGTGCACAAGCGGCTGTGGTTTTTGGTAGCCAATGGTTAGGTGTATTCTCTGCCGTACTAACTTTGGGTATTTTGGTTCTGTCTGAAATTGTTCCAAAAACGATTGGAGCGACCTACTGGCGTCAACTTGCTCCAGCATCATCAACAGTGCTTCGCTGGATGGTGTTCTTCCTAACACCATTCGTATGGTTCTCAGAGCAGATCACAAAGCGCCTTGCTCGTGGTCACCAAGCACCAAAAATGCGTGATGAACTATCGGCGATGGCTATCTTGGCAAAAGAAAGCGGTGAGTTCGCAGAAGGCGAATCAAAGATCTTGAGCAACCTATTAGGCATTCAAGATGTGCCAGTGACTCAAATCATGACACCGCGTCCGGTTGTGTTCCGTGTCGATGCAGAAATGAGCATCAATGTGTTCCTTGAACAACACAAAGATACACCGTTCTCTCGTCCATTGGTCTACAGCGAGCAAACTGACAACATCATTGGTTTTGTACACCGTCTGGAGCTGTTTAGATTACAACAAGCGGGTTGTGGCGAGAAAGCTCTGGGTGAAGTAATGCGCCCTATCCACGTATTACTGAACAACATGGGCTTAGCAAAAGCATTTGATCAAATGATGGCAAATCGCCTTCAACTCTCTTTGGTAGTTGATGAATACGGTACGATTCAGGGCATCATTACCCTAGAAGATATCTTCGAACATTTGGTTGGTGAAGAGATTGTCGACGAAGCGGACAAAACCACAGACATGCAAGAACTTGCATTCCAACGCTGGGAAACATGGAAAGAGACACACGGCGTTATCGAGAACCGCGATGAAGAAGACAAGCCAAAAGAAGCTCTAACAGACAACGATGCTTCAGACTCAAAATCAGAGAATGATGACAAAACACTGAAAGAAGAGAAAAAAGATTCTTAATCCAGGCTTCACACCACCAGATAAAACAAAGGCTCCCTAGGGAGCCTTTGTTTTTCTTAATACTGGTTCACTACAGCGTGAGCGTAGCGACTACGCATAATGCTATCACTTTATGTAGATGCATGTAGCGATGGCACAGAAACCAATTATAAAGCGACACCAATGTTACTTACTGGGTCTTCACGCAATTCGTGACGTAGGTCTTTGATCAGCTCTAGGTCACGCTCATCCGTTTCACGTAGTGGTCGGAAGATCGCCCATTGAACGTCCCACTCTTCACACACGGCTTCGTTTTCTTTCTGGTTTTCGTTCGTTACTTCTTCAGCGCCTTGAGCAAACTCAAGCTCAGCAACCGTCTTCACAGATTGTTGACTCACTTTAATCACAGCTTCAAGCATATGCTCACGATCAAGTAATCCATGAATAAGTGTAGCTAAACCTTGGCATGCATCCATTGCTGGGTAAACACCATAAAAATCAAAATCATCACCACTAGGGAATAGCTCTTCAACTTTCTCAAGTTGACGCTCAAAATTCACCTTTGCCGTTTTAACGGTTAGGATTTCCCAAATGCTATCCAACACATCACGATAGATTCGAGCTTCCGCAAATTCTGTATTCTCACAAAACATGGCATAGTTAGGGTACATACGCTCACATAGACACGCCATAAAGGTAATTTGTTGCCAAGGTTCTAACTTTTCTAGACGAACCTGCAGTGGATTCTGAAGCATAGTCACTCAATAATTGCAGAAAAAGACAGCGAAAGTGTACTTGATAAACCTAGGATGGAAAAGGTAGGCCGATGAACAATTTTACGAATAAGCTCTATATTCTTACCGAGCATGACGATACTTACACGCAACTGATTGTAAACCGAGATTTACCTGACCTAGAAATCACCTCAAACCCCGAGTTAGCGGAGATCGTCTTGGCCTCTCCTCCGCTGATCGCAGAGCGTCTTGATGAGTTTAAGCATCTGGATTGGGTGCAAAGTACCTATGCAGGGATCAACAAATTAACCCAACCGAATTTACGTCAGGACTACACGTTGACTAACGTCAAAGGCATCTTCGGCCCTGCCATTGCCGAATACGTATTGGGTTACACAATCAGCCACTTTAGACATTTCACTCATTACCACCAGCAACAACAACAGCGAAACTGGCAACCACAGCTTTATACCAGCCTAACCGACAAAACCATGGTGATTTTGGGAACAGGTTCAATTGGCAGCCATTTGGCGAAAGCCGCTTCTGCGTTTGGTATCCATACGATTGGGGTCAACCGGACAGGTATCCCATCAAAGCAAGAAACCTTCAAAGACACTTTCCACATTAATGAATTAGAAGCCGCCCTCAAACAAGCGGATATTGTGGTGAACACACTGCCATCAACGGATGAGACATACCAACTACTGAATCAAACCACCTTAAGCTACTGCTCTAACGTATTGTTGTTTAATGTCGGTCGCGGGGAAAGCGTAGACAATAAAGCGTTATTGCTTGCGATTAAGAATAAACGGGTTGAACACGCTTTCTTGGATGTCTTTGAATGCGAACCCCTCACGCAAGAACACCCGTTTTGGAAGTTACCGCAAGTAACCATCACCCCACACATTGCAGCTCTAAGTGAGCCAAGACAGGTCGTGGAGATCTTCGCTGAGAATTACAAACAGTGGAGAGATGGCTTTAAACTGAGTCACACCATCGACTTCGACAAAGGTTACTGATGTCCTCATCGTTACTCACCGAAATACGACAATGCCGAGCCTGCGAGCCTCACCTCTCACATGGGGCTAATCCTGTGATTCAAGCGCATTCAAACGCCCGCTTATTGATCATAGGACAAGCTCCGGGCATCAAGGTTCATGAATCGTCTATACCTTGGAACGACGCCAGTGGTGAACGATTAAGGGATTGGTTGGGAATAGATAGAGATACCTTTTATGACGAACAGAAGGTTGCCATTGTACCTATGGGGTTTTGTTATCCAGGAAAGGGCAAGAGTGGCGATCTCCCACCACGCAAAGAGTGTGCGGAGCTTTGGCATAAAAAAGTGCTGCAATCGCTACCCAACATCCAAATGACACTACTGATTGGCCAATACGCACAAAACTATTACCTAACAAATAAAACCACCAGCACGCTCACTGAAACAGTACGCAACTGGCAGGTTTGGGCTCCAGAATTTTTACCACTTCCCCACCCTTCACCACGCAATAACATCTGGCTTAAGAAGAACCCTTGGTTTGAGAATGATGTCATTCCGTATATCAGAAAACACATCTCTGAGCATTTGGCCTACCATGATCCAAATACCTAATTAGCTGCACGCCAGCGAGAATAAGCAGATCTTAGATGCAGATCAGAAGGCAATAAAAAAGCGCTACCGATTTCTCGACAGCGCTTCTTCTAAAAACACATACTTAATTACTTATGATATGGCTTAGATAGGTCGTGAACGGCGTCCACAAATACACCAGCATTCTCTGGTGGCACATCTAGGTGAATACCATGGCCAAGGTTAAATACGTGGCCAGTACCGCCGTCACCAAAACCTTCAAGGATAGTACCGACTTCTTCACGGATACGCTCAGGCTGTGCGTAAAGTACTGATGGGTCCATGTTGCCCTGTAGAGCCACTTTATCGCCAATACGTGCTTTTGCATCAGCAATATTGATTGTCCAGTCTAGGCCAACTGCATCACAGCCAGTTGCTGCGATAGATTCTAGCCACATGCCACCGTTCTTAGTGAACAGAGTAACCGGTACACGGCGACCTTCGTTTTCACGGATTAGGCCATCTACAATTTTGTGCATGTACTGCAGTGAGAACAAGTTGTAGTCACGCGGAGTAAGTACACCACCCCATGTGTCGAATACCATTACCGATTGTGCACCCGCTTTAATTTGCGCGTTCAAGTATTCAATAACAGTGTCAGCAAGCTTATCTAGAAGTAAGTGCAGCGTTTGTGGCTCTGCATACATCATCTTCTTGATCTTAGTAAATGCCTTCGAACTGCAGCCTTCAACCATGTAAGTTGCCAGCGTCCAAGGGCTACCAGAGAAACCAATCAATGGCACTTCGCCTTTCAGGTCTTTACGGATCTGACGAACGGCATTCATTACGTATTGAAGCTCACCTTCTGGATCAGGTAGGCCAATCTTCTCTACGTCAGCTTTACATGTGATAGGACGTTCAAACTTAGGACCTTCACCTGTTTCAAAGTACAAGCCTAAGCCCATTGCATCAGGGATAGTTAGGATGTCAGAGAACAAGATTGCCGCATCAAGCGGGAAACGGCGCAAAGGTTGAAGTGTTACTTCAGATGCAAGCTCCGCGTTTTTGCACAAAGACATGAAGTCGCCTGCTTCTGCACGCGTTGCTTTGTACTCTGGAAGGTATCGGCCAGCTTGGCGCATCATCCATACCGGTGTGTAATCAACAGGCTGTTTTAAAAGTGCGCGTAAATAGCGATCGTTTTTTAATTCGGTCATTCCGTTAAATTCCAATTCAATCTTGTCTAGTTTTGATGGCGAGTATTCTAACACTGATTTAGGGGTAAAAGCTGTGTGCTTTGCAACCTAGATCAAGTTATTAACTTTTAAATCAATGCTTAATTTGCACCCAATTACGGGAGCATGTTAAAAATTTGTTCGCTAGCGAAAATTACAATTATAACATCTGAGTAGTCACTACTCAGCATCTCATAACGACATCTTACTTACCCCCTCCACTTGTGGAGGGTTTTTTTTAGCTTTTGACCATCCATAGGCCAAATACTATTGGGATCTATTTAATGCTCAGATTAATGTTCAATAACTTGATTCTCTAAACCTTTCGTCATCACATCATTAACTGTTTGTTCAATCAATTGTCTCGCAATGGTTCCCACAGGGGCAACATCAGGCAACCTTGTCACATCAAACCATTGAGCATCCGACAGTTCACTGTAATCCGGTTTGAGCGTACCACCAGCGTAGTCTGCGAGAAAACCCATCATCATGCTGGATGGAAAAGCCCATGGCTGACTGCCAAAGTAACGAATATTATCCACATCAACGCCCGTTTCTTCTTTGACTTCTCTAGCAACACACTGCTCTAAGGTTTCTCCGACTTCTAAGAAGCCCGCTATCACGGTATACATCCCTGTTTTATGTCTTGGGTGCTGAGCTAACAATATCTTGTTGTCGTTTCGTACAGCGACAATGATGCATGGGAAGATACGAGGATAATGAAGAGTTCGACAGTCTCCACACTGCATTGCAACTTGATTGTGATTAAGATGATTACGCCCACCACATTGAGGACAGAACCGCATACTTTGCGTCATATGCCCATATTGGATTGCTTTGCTTGCAATAAGGAAAACAGATTCAGGCCAATGAAGTAACTCTCTCAGATTTACCATGGTCAGTTCACTCTCAACATCACAGTCGTTGAGCCAATACACAGTATGACCTTGATGCTGACCGATGCAGATCGCATGTTCAACACTAAGACCTAATTCCTCGGCAGAGCCATAAGGAATCTGATCATTATTCACCCAAATATCACTACCTGAAACAACGCACCAATAAGCTTGATCTGTCATTTTGTTATCACTTTTTTTTAACATCCCTATGCCTCATTGCTTGCAGTTCGTTCATTTTACTGGCAATCTAATTTCATACTAGAGTTGTAGCAGAGAATAATTCAAACTATTACTTTTAGTAGATACCAATAAACGGACCTTGCTTAGGCAATTACTTGATCACAAGGTTGTGATCAGATCATGAGGACATGGTCATGCTAAATAAATTCAAACAAGTACAAGAACAATGGGGTGGCTCTAATGAGGTCATCGATCATTGGCTAGAAACTCGACAGTCTCTAATCGTCGAGTATTGTAAGCTTGCCGCTCTAAAGCCTTCATCATCAAAAACACCCGCTATCACTGAGCTTCCCTCTCCAGAAGCGCTCCAAAAATTCAGCCAACATCTTGTTGACTATATCTCCGAAGGTCATTTTAAAATCTATGACATGGTGATGGACAAATGGCATTCTACTGGTTTCAAAGCAACAGACGAAATTAACCAATCTTATGGTCATATAGTTCTCACCACTGAGCCACTACTCAACTTTACCGATAAGTATGCCGCCATTGAAGCTAGTGATGCACTAGAAAGCTTTGATAGTGATTTGTCTCTGATTGGTGAGATTATTGAGGCGAGGTTTGAGGTAGAAGATCAACTGATACAACAAATTGCCGATAGCCTAGCAGTTCCACCAGGAGCTTAATTGGCTTAATATCTCTAAGCTTGCCTCTGTGCAAGCTTTTTGTTT
This sequence comes from Vibrio sp. L3-7, assembly GCF_963898195.1. Classification (NCBI taxonomy): domain Bacteria; kingdom Pseudomonadati; phylum Pseudomonadota; class Gammaproteobacteria; order Vibrionales; family Vibrionaceae; genus Vibrio; species Vibrio sp. L3-7. The sequence goes on from NZ_CAWQUW010000074.1 coordinate 215,378, forward strand.
TATCTATAGATTACCTAAATTGTACTGCAGTAATGGGCTATTAACTCTCCACTACGACTCATTGCTTGGTAATACCCGACATTTCTAAGTCAATTTAAACTCTACCAACTAGTCTTCTAAAGACCCAAAGACTCCATAAAATCATCCTCAAGAAGATCGTCATGATCAAGTCCGACCAAAAGCAATAATTGCATCTCTATACGTCACTAATGCACTAATCCGTCAGAAACAAAAAAGGCACCCGAAGGTGCCTTTTTTCTTATCTCTTAGAGACTACTCGTAGAGCTTACTCTTCTGAAGAGAAGCCAGCATTTAGAAGTGCTGCTAGATTGTCAGTAGCTTGTTCAGCTGAAGGACCTTCTAACTCTTCTTCACGTTGCTTCTGGCGCTCTTGGTGGTATGCGAAACCAGTACCAGCTGGGATCAGACGACCAACAATTACGTTCTCTTTCAGACCGCGAAGGTCATCACGCTTACCAGAAACCGCAGCTTCTGTTAGTACGCGAGTCGTTTCTTGGAACGATGCAGCTGAGATGAATGACTCAGTTGCAAGAGATGCTTTAGTAATACCTAGTAGATCACGTTCGAAACGTACTAGTTCTTTACCTTCAGCTTCTAGCTTACGGTTAGCAATCTTAACATTGTGGTACTCAACTTGTTCGCCAGGTAGGAACGGAGAGTCACCAGAATGAGTGATTGTACACTTACGTAGCATTTGACGAACGATAGTCTCGATGTGCTTATCGTTAATCTTTACGCCTTGTAAGCGGTAAACTTCTTGAACTTCGTTCGCGATGTACTGAGTCACAGCGTGGATACCACGTAGACGCAGGATATCGTGTGGAGTTTCAGGACCGTCGGCGATTACATCACCACGTTCAATCTTCTCACCTTCGAACACGTTCAATTGACGGTGCTTAGGAATCATCTCTTCGTAAGCGTCACCGCCTTCACGAGTGATTACTAGACGACGCTTACCTTTCGTTTCTTTACCAAACGACACAGTACCTGTGTGCTCAGCAAGGATCGCAGGCTCTTTAGGCTTACGAGCTTCGAATAGGTCAGCTACGCGAGGCAGACCACCGGTGATATCTTTGTTTCCGCTCGATTTTTGAGGGATACGAGATAGTGTGTCACCAATGCCAACTTCAGCGCCATCTTCGATGTTTACAATCGCTTTGCCAGGTAGGAAGTAGTGAGCTGGCATATCAGTACCAGGGATCATTACGTCGTTACCTTGCTCATCAACAAGTTTGATAGCTGGACGCATATCTTTACCTGCTGCTGGGCGAGCTGCTGGGTCTGTTACTTCACTTGAAGAAAGACCTGTTAAATCGTCAGTGTTACGAGAAACTGTAATACCATCGATCATATCTACGAATTGGATACGACCTGCCACTTCAGTGATGATTGGCATGGTATGCGCTTCCCAGTTAGCTACAACTTCACCAGCAGTTACTGCTGCGTTGTCGCCTTTGGTTAGCATCGAACCGTAAGGAAGTTTGTGCTTCTCTTTAGTACGGCCGAATTCATCAATAATCGTCATCTCAGATGCACGAGAAGTGATAACCAGTTTCTTGTCTTTGTTGATTACGAACTTAGCATTGTGAAGTTTCACAGTACCAGTTGTCTTAGCTTGGATGCTGTTCTCTGCTGCTGCAGTAGATGCCGCACCACCGATGTGGAACGTACGCATCGTTAGCTGTGTACCAGGTTCACCGATAGATTGTGCAGCGATAACACCAACTGCTTCACCTTGGTTTACCAGGTGGCCACGTGCTAGGTCACGACCGTAACACTGTGCACAACAACCGAAGTCTGCATCACAGGTAACAACTGAGCGCACTTTCATGCTATCTACAGAGTTGTCTTCCATGATTTGACACCACTTCTCATCAATCAGAGTATTACGTGGAATCAGTACATCTTCAGTACCAGGCTTAAGAACATCTTCAGCAACTACACGACCAAGAGCAAGCTCAGAAAGTGCAACTTTAACGTCACCACCTTCGATATGAGGCATCATGTCGATACCTTCATGCGTGCCACAGTCATGTTCGTGAACTACAACGTCTTGTGCTACGTCTACTAGACGACGAGTTAGGTAACCCGAGTTAGCTGTTTTCAGTGCTGTATCCGCAAGACCCTTACGAGCACCGTGCGTTGAGATAAAGTACTGAAGGACGTTTAGACCTTCTTTAAAGTTCGCTGTGATCGGCGTTTCGATGATAGAACCATCTGGACGCGCCATCAGACCACGCATACCTGCTAGCTGACGAATCTGAGCTGCAGAACCACGTGCGCCTGAATCGGCCATCATGTAGATGCTGTTGAACGATTCTTGCTGTTCTTCTTCGCCGTCACGGTTAATAACTGTTTCAGAAGATAGGTTATCCATCATTGCTTTCGCAACACGGTCATTCGTAGATGCCCAGATATCGATAACTTTGTTGTAACGCTCACCCGCAGTAACAAGACCAGATTGGAATTGCTCTTGGATTTCACGAACTTCTTCTTCAGCAGATTCAATTTCATCGTATTTCGCTTGAGGTACGACCATATCGTCGATACCTACAGAAACACCTGAAAGTGCAGCGTATGCAAAACCTGCGTACATGATTTGGTCAGCGAATACTACTGTATCTTTAAGACCAAGCTTACGGTAACACTCGTTTAGTAGGTTAGAAATTTGCTTCTTACCTAACTTCTGGTTAACGATGCTGTACGGCAGGCCAGATGGAACGATCTGCCATAGCATTGCACGACCAACAGTCGTATCAACTAAGCCAGTATTCGTTGTGCTATTACCGTCTTCGTCTACTACAGTTTCAGTGATACGTACTTTAACGCGAGCATGTAGCTCAGCAGTCTTAGTACGGTATGCCTTTTCAGCCTCTTCAGGGCCAGCAAGGTACATACCTTCACCTTTCACGTTGATCTTGTCACGTGTCATGTAGTAAAGACCCAATACAACATCCTGAGAAGGAACGATGATCGGATCACCTGATGCTGGCGACAGAATGTTATTCGTCGACATCATTAGGGTACGAGCTTCTAGCTGTGCTTCTAAAGTTAGAGGCACGTGTACAGCCATTTGGTCACCATCGAAATCGGCGTTGTATGCCGCACACACTAATGGGTGAAGCTGAATCGCTTTACCTTCGATTAGTACTGGTTCAAACGCTTGGATACCTAGACGGTGAAGTGTAGGTGCACGGTTAAGCAGTACTGGGTGTTCGCGGATAACTTCGTCTAGGATATCCCAAACGATCGCTTCTTCGCGCTCTACCATTTTCTTAGCAGCTTTGATTGTCGTAGCCATGCCACGAGTCTCTAACTTGCTGTAGATGAATGGTTTAAATAGCTCAAGTGCCATCTTCTTAGGAAGACCACACTGATGCAGACGAAGGTATGGACCTACTGTGATTACAGAACGGCCAGAGTAGTCTACACGCTTACCAAGAAGGTTCTGACGGAAACGACCTTGTTTACCCTTGATCATATCAGCAAGAGATTTCAGAGGACGCTTGTTAGAACCCGTGATTGCACGACCGCGACGACCGTTATCTAGAAGGGCATCAACAGACTCTTGCAACATACGCTTTTCGTTACGTACGATGATGTCTGGAGCCGCTAGCTCTAGAAGACGCTTCAAACGGTTGTTACGGTTAATCACACGACGGTAAAGGTCGTTCAGATCTGAAGTCGCAAAACGACCGCCATCTAGAGGTACTAGAGGACGTAGATCTGGCGGTAGCACTGGAAGTACAGTTAAGATCATCCATTCAGGCTTGTTGCCTGATGAGATGAATGATTCAACTAGCTTCAAACGCTTAGTAACTTTCTTACGCTTAGTTTCAGAGTTAGTTGTTTCCAACTCTTCGCGCATTTCTTCCACTTCTTGATGAAGGTCCATTGTTGAAAGCAGATCTTTGATCGCTTCAGCACCCATCTTAGCAGTGAATTCGTCACCCCACTCTTCTAGGCGATCCAGATACTCTTCTTCAGTAAGCATCTGAGATTTTTCTAGATCAGTCATACCCGGTTCAGTTACTACGTACATTTCGAAGTAAAGAACACGTTCGATATCACGTAGAGGGATATCCATTAGTAGACCGATACGAGACGGTAGTGATTTAAGGAACCAGATGTGAGCAACTGGTGAAGCTAGCTCGATGTGGCCCATACGGTCACGACGAACTTTAGTTTGTGTAACTTCAACGCCACACTTCTCACAGATAACACCACGGTGCTTCAGGCGCTTGTATTTGCCACAAAGACATTCGTAGTCTTTAACTGGACCAAAAATACGTGCACAGAACAGACCATCACGTTCAGGTTTGAACGTACGATAGTTAATTGTTTCCGGCTTTTTAACTTCACCAAAAGACCACGAACGGATCGTGTCTGGTGAAGAGAGACCGATTTTGATTGCATCAAATTCTTCGGTCTTATGCTGTGCTTTTAGAAAGTTTAATAAGTCTTTCACATTCAGCTCCTGTAAGGAGTTAAAGGAGCTCACCGACTAAAGTGAGCCCCCTTTACCAAGTAATCCAATCTTCTTTATAAAAAAGAAGGATTACTCTTCGTCTTCTAGCTCGATGTTGATACCTAGCGAGCGAATCTCTTTCAACAGTACGTTGAACGACTCTGGCATGCCAGGTTCCATGCTATGGTTACCGTCTACGATGTTCTTATACATCTTAGTACGGCCGTTAACGTCATCTGACTTAACTGTTAGCATTTCTTGTAGAGTATATGCAGCACCGTATGCTTCTAGTGCCCATACTTCCATCTCACCGAAACGCTGACCACCGAACTGAGCTTTACCACCAAGTGGTTGCTGAGTTACTAGGCTGTAAGAACCAGTTGAACGAGCATGCATCTTGTCATCAACCAAGTGGTTCAGTTTCAGCATGTACATGTAACCAACAGTTACAGGACGCTCAAACGAATCACCAGTACGACCATCAAACAGTTTAAGCTGACCAGATTCTGGCAGATCACCCAGTTTTAATAGATCTTTGATTAAAGACTCAGAAGCACCGTCGAACACAGGGGTAGCAATCGGTAGACCGCCACGTAGGTTCTTGATCAGTGTACGAACTTGATCATCAGACAGTTCAGCAATATCAACTTTCTGACGAGTATCACCAAGATCATAAACTTTCTGTAGGAACTCACGGAACTTATGCAGTTCTTGTTGTTCCTTAAGCATTTCGTTGATCTTGTCACCGATACCTTTCGCAGCCAAACCTAGGTGAACTTCTAGGATCTGACCAATGTTCATACGCGATGGTACACCCAGTGGGTTAAGTACGATGTCTACAGGCTGACCTTTCTCATCGTATGGCATGTCTTCAACAGGGTTAATCTTAGAGATTACACCTTTGTTACCATGACGACCGGCCATTTTATCACCAGGCTGGATACGACGTTTAACCGCTAGGTAAACTTTAACAATCTTAAGAACGCCAGGCGCTAGATCATCACCTTGAGTGATTTTACGACGCTTAGTTTCAAACTTCTTATCGAAGTCTGCTTTTAGCTCATCCCACTGCTCAGCAAGTTGCTCAAGCTGTGTTTGTAGCGCATCGTCTTCTAGAACTTGCTCTAGCCATTGCTTACGACCGATAGTATCAAGCTTAGCTTCAGAGTAACCACCAGACAGAAGTACAGCTCTAACGCGGTTAAGAAGGCCACCCTCAAGAATTTGGAACTCTTCAGTTAGGTCTTTCTTAGCTTCTTTAAGCTGCATCTGTTCGATTTCAAGTGCACGTTTGTCTTTCTCTACGCCATCGCGAGTGAAGACTTGTACATCGATGATAGTACCCGAAACAGAGTTTGGTACACGTAGTGACGTATCTTTAACATCAGATGCTTTTTCACCGAAGATTGCACGTAGTAGCTTTTCTTCAGGAGTCAGTTGAGTTTCACCTTTAGGGGTTACTTTACCAACTAGGATGTCGCCACCCTTAACTTCAGCACCAATGTAAACGATACCTGACTCATCTAGTTTAGATAGAGCAGACTCACCTACGTTTGGAATATCAGCTGTGATCTCTTCAGAGCCCAGCTTAGTATCACGAGCCACACAAGACAGTTCTTGGATGTGGATTGTCGTGAAACGGTCTTCTTGAACTACGCGCTCAGATACTAAGATCGAGTCTTCGAAGTTGTAACCATTCCAAGGCATGAACGCGATACGCATGTTTTGGCCAAGAGCAAGTTCACCAAGGTCAGTTGAAGGACCATCAGCAAGAACATCGCCGCGTGCAACTGGTTCACCAGGAAGTACAGTTGGACGTTGGTTAATACATGTGTTTTGGTTCGAACGCGTGTACTTAGTTAGGTTGTAGATATCGATACCAGCTTCGCCAGGTACCAATTCATCTTCATTAACCTTAACTACGATACGAGAAGCGTCAACAGACTGAACTTGACCACCACGTTTAGCAACCGCTGTAACACCAGAGTCAACTGCGATGTTACGTTCAATACCAGTACCGACTAGAGGCTTATCAGCTCTCAATGTTGGTACCGCTTGACGTTGCATGTTCGCACCCATCAATGCACGGTTCGCATCATCGTGTTCTAGGAACGGGATAAGCGAAGCAGCGATAGATACTACTTGGTTTGTCGCAACGTCCATGTAGTCAACGTGATCGCGTGGGTGAAGACCAGATTCACCTTTTTGACGAGCAGTGATTAGCTCATCAGCAAACGTCGCTTCTTCAGTAAGAACCGTGTTTGCCTGCGCGATAACGAATTGACCTTCCTGGATTGCAGACAGGTAATCAACTTCTTCTGTTACTACACCATCTACAACGCGACGGTACGGAGTTTCTAGGAAACCGTAATCGTTACAACGCGCAAAAGCAGATAGCGAGTTAATCAGACCGATGTTTGGACCTTCAGGCGTTTCGATCGGACATAGACGACCGTAGTGAGTTACGTGAACATCACGTACTTCAAAGCCTGCGCGTTCACGAGTTAGACCGCCTGGACCTAAAGCAGAAATACGACGCTTGTGCGTAACTTCTGACAATGGGTTGTTCTGGTCCATAAACTGTGAAAGCTGTGAAGAGCCAAAGAATTCTTTAACTGCAGCAGAGATCGGCTTAGCGTTGATTAGGTCTTGAGGCATAATTGCATCAAGGTCACCAAGGCTTAGACGTTCTTTAACGGCACGTTCTACACGAACTAAACCAACACGGAATTGGTTTTCTGCCATTTCACCTACAGAACGGATACGACGGTTACCAAGGTGGTCGATATCGTCCACTTCGCCTTTACCGTTACGGATGCCAATCAGTTTCTTCATCACTTCAATGATGTCTGATTCATCCAGAGTACCGCGCTCTTCTTCTTCTTCACGCTCGATAGAGCTGTTGAATTTCATACGGCCTACAGTTGATAGGTCGTAACGATCTTCAGAGAAGAATAGGCTTTCGAACAATGATTCTGCAGCTTCTTTTGTTGGTGGCTCGCCAGGACGCATCATACGGTAGATTTCTACCAATGCAGAGATGCGATCTACTGTGCTATCTGCACGTAGAGTGTCTGACATGAATGGACCATGATCTAGGTCATTCGTGAACAGTACTTCTAGAGTCTTGTGACCTGCTTGAGATAAATTAGCAAGTGCCTCTAGGCTGATCTCTTGGTTTGCGCCAACAATGATCTCGCCAGTTGCTTCGTTGATGTAATCTTTCGCAGCAATCTTTTCAACGATGTACTCTACTGGTACTTCGATGAGCTCAACGCCATCTTTTTCAAGTTGACGGATATGGCGAGCAGTAACACGGCGACCAGTCTCAACGTAAGTCTTACCATTTGATTCGATGTCGAATGACGCAGTTTCACCACGTAGACGATCAGGAACCAACTCCATAAGTAGAGTTTGGTCTTTCACTTCGAAGTTCACTTTGTCGAAGAACAGATCTAGGATCTCTTCTGTCGATTTACCAAGTGCGCGAAGGATAATCGATGCTGGTAGCTTACGACGACGGTCGATACGTACGAATAAGTTATCCTTAGGATCGAACTCAAAGTCTAACCATGAGCCACGGTAAGGAATTACACGTGCGTTATAAAGAACTTTACCTGATGAGTGAGTCTTACCCTTATCACTGTCGAAGAACACGCCTGGGCTTCGGTGCAGCTGGGATACGATAACCCTCTCGGTACCATTAATTACGAAAGTACCATTGTCTGTCATAAGCGGAATTTCGCCCATGTAGACTTCTTGTTCTTTAATGTCTTTTACAGTACCTGCTGGTGCATCTCGGTCAAAGATAACTAGACGTAGTTTTACGCGTAGTGGCTTTGAGTAAGTAACACCGCGGATTTGACATTCTTTAACGTCAAAAACTGGCTCACCAAGACGGTAGCTAACGTATTGCAGCTCAGAATTGCCGTTGTAGCTCTGAATTGGAAATACAGAACGGAAAGCAGCTTCAAGACCGTATTGACCTTCAGGATCCTGTTCGATGAATTTATCGAAAGAATCTAGCTGGATCGATAACAGGTATGGAATGTCCAAAACTTGTGGACGAGTACCAAAATCCTTACGGATGCGCTTTTTCTCGGTATAAGAGTAAACCATGGGGTTCCTCAGCTCGCTGATAAGTGACCCAAACCACCCAAAACACTCTTAAGAGGGGGCGGTGACAAACAGCTGTTTACTGTAGTGAACAATCATTTCGAAAAAATGACTATTTTTTTTGCTCAGCCTATGACATTTAAACAGCGGGAAAATTCGTCATAGCCCTACAGCGCAAAAAGGCCGGTGGTTAATAAACCACCAGCCATTAGCCTTGCGGCTAGGAAATTAAGTAATAATTACTTGATTTCAACAGAAGCGCCAACTTCTTCTAGCTGTGCTTTAAGAGCTTCAGCTTCAGCTTTGTCAACGCCTTCTTTAAGCGCTGCAGGAGCTGAGTCTACAAGACCTTTAGCTTCTTTAAGACCTAGGCCAGTTGCGCCACGTACAGCTTTGATAACTTGTACTTTGTTTGCGCCAGCGCCAGTAAGGATAACGTCGAATTCAGTTTGCTCAGCAGCAGCTTCAGCAGAAGCACCACCAGCTACAACTGCAGCAGCAGCAGTAACACCGAATTTTTCTTCCATAGCTTCGATAAGCTCAACAACTTGCATTACAGACATTTCTGCAACTGCGTCTAGGATTTGCTCGTTAGTAATAGACATAACAATTCTCTTTTAAGTCAACAATAAGTTTAAATAGCAACCAGTGAAAAGCAAGGCTTATGCCGCAGCTTCTTCTTTTTGGTCGCGAACAGCAGCGATAGTACGAACCAGCTTGCCAGCAGAAGCTTCTTTCATGCACATCATTAGGCGTGCGATAGCTTCGTCGTAAGTTGGTAGTGTCGCTAGTACATCAGCATCAGTAACTACGCCTTCAAATGCAGCAGCTTTGATCTCGAATGTTTTGTTCTCTTTAGCGAAGTCTTTGAAAAGACGCGCAGCAGCACCAGGGTGCTCATTAGAGAATGCAAGTAGGCTAGGACCAGTAAATGTGTCTTGTAGACACTCATACTCAGTACCTTCTACTGCACGGCGTGCTAGTGTGTTACGAACAACTCTCATGTAAACACCCGCTTCGCGAGCTTGTTTACGTAGAGAAGTCATCGCGCCAACAGTAACGCCACGAGAGTCAGCTACAACTGCAGAAAGTGCACCACTGGCTGCTTCGTTGACTTCAGCAACAATTGCTTTTTTGTCTTGAAGATTTAAAGCCATTTGGATTAACCTCTGGTTGTGATTACAGCACTCAATATAAAATACACTGAGCGTTTACGACGTTATTTAAAAATGAATAAATTCATTTCAAACCACAACATCGCCTACGTAGGTTTTATTAAGCTTTACCTTAAAAAGGTTCGGCGCCTACGGTCTTGGGATAGACGATTATGAATTGCTTCAAAAACCACCCAACCACAAATATTAGGCGCAGAAGTATACACTAAATCTGCGCCTAAGCAAATTAGTTTGCTTGAGTATCAAGACTAGCTTGATCAACAGCAACACCAGCACCCATCGTAGTAGAGATGCTTACTTTCTTCAGGAAAGTACCTTTCGCTGAAGAAGGTTTAGCTTTCTTAAGAGCTACTAGAAGTGATTCTAGGTTCTCTTGAAGCTGGTTAGCTTCGAAAGATGCTTTACCGATAGTAGTGTGGATGATGCCGTTCTTGTCGTTACGGTAACGAACCTGACCAGCTTTAGCATTTTTAACTGCTTCAGCAACGTTAGGAGTTACAGTACCAACTTTAGGGTTTGGCATTAGACCGCGTGGACCTAGGATTGTACCTAGTTGACCAACAACGCGCATTGCATCTGGAGAAGCAACAACAACGTCAAAGTCCATTACGCCTTTTTTCACTTGCTCAGCAAGATCTTCCATACCAACGATATCTGCGCCAGCTGCTTTAGCTGCTTCTGCGTTTGCACCTTGAGTGAACACAGCAACGCGGATTTCACGGCCAGTACCGTGAGGTAGCACAGTTGCGCCACGTACGTTTTGGTCAGATTTACGAGCATCGATGCCTAGGTTAACAGCTACATCAACAGACTCAACGAATTTAGCAGTTGCTAGTTCTTTAAGAAGAGCAATAGCTTCGTTGATTTCGTATTCTTTAGTTGCTTCAACTTTGTCGCGAATAACGCGCATACGCTTAGTAAGTTTTGCCATGATCTTATCCCTCTACCACTAGGCCCATTGAACGAGCAGTACCAGCAATAGAACGCTTCATTGCTTCGATGTCAGCACCAGTCATATCAGCAGCTTTAGTTTCTGCGATTTCCTGTACTTGAGCGTCAGTTACTGTGCCCACTTTTTCAGTGTTTGGACGACCAGAACCAGACTTAACGCCAGCAGCTTTCTTAAGAAGAACAGCAGCAGGTGGAGTCTTAGTTACGAACGTGAAAGAACGGTCGTTGTATACAGTAATAACAACTGGAGTAGGTAGACCTTTCTCAACAGATTCTGTTTTTGCGTTGAACGCTTTACAGAATTCCATGATGTTCACGCCGTGTTGACCTAGAGCAGGACCAACCGGTGGACTTGGGTTTGCCATACCAGCTGCAACTTGCAGTTTGATATAAGCTTCAACTTTCTTAGCCATGATATTTCCTAAATATTTGGGTACATGCGCTAGCCACGAGGCAAGCTCCCCTTAATTGCATTAATTTCTTTTCACTTCATAGGAAGTAAAAAGGCGCGAAATTATAATCATAATTCGCGCCTTTAACAACCCTAAAAAGGTGATTTTTTATACTCTTTTATTTTGAACAGCTTGTTAAATAGTTATCAACAGCTTACTCAAATCAATCGAGTCTTAGTCCAGTTTTTCAACCTGACCAAATTCAAGCTCAACAGGTGTTGCACGACCAAAGATCGATACAGATACCTTAATACGGCTCTTCTCGTAATCCACTTCTTCAACAGTACCGTTAAAGTCAGCAAATGGACCATCGTTAACACGAACCACTTCACCCGCTTCGAACATTGTCTTAGGACGTGGAGACTCGCTCGCTTTCTCTAGACGGTTCAAGATAGCATCAGCTTCTTTATCAGTGATTGGTGCTGGACGATCAGAGGTACCACCAATGAAGCCCATAACACGAGGAATGCTGCGTACTAAGTGCCATGATTCATCATTCATGATCATTTGCACTAATACGTAACCTGGGAAGAACTTACGTTCGCTTTTACGGCGTTGACCTGCACGCATTTCCACTACTTCTTCAGTAGGTACTAAAACGTCACCAAAGAATTCTTCCATGTCGTGCATTTTAATATGTTCGCGTAGCGATTGAGATACACGACCTTCATAGCCAGAAAAGGCTTGAACTACATACCAACGTTTTTTTGGAGCTTCACTCATGAATCAGAACCCTCTACACCCCAGTCGCTAGAGAAACTAAACGGACCATAATGCCGTCAATTCCCCAAAGCACTAGAGACATAACAATACATACAGCTAAAACGATCAATGTAGTTTGCATAGTTTCTTGGCGAGTAGGCCAAACAACTTTACGAATCTCCATACGAGATTCTTTTGCAAAATCGATCGCAGCTTTACCTTTAACTGTTGTTGCTGCAACGCCTAGTGCGGCAGCAATCAGCACAACTACACCTGCAGCGCGAATTACAACAGACAATTCACCATACAGGTAATTACCCACAACAGCAGCAGCCAACAGTACAAAAGCGACTACCCACTTCATTGTATCTGCTGCACCTGAGCTATCAGGAGTTTCAGCGTTTGCTTTCATAAAACCAACCTGTGATAAGTCTTAAATATAGACGACAATAACCCCGCTGTTGCAGGGCACATTCCTTTGCGTTGCAAAACAACACATCTAACAGTCATTTTAGTCAAAAAGACCGTTTAATTCTTTGCTAAGAGCTAAAATTGATGCCAAAACATCCAACTCTTTTTTCAGCGAAGAAAAAGGGCATCAAATGATGCCCTTTTTACTAGTGGTTCGTCAAATCTTATGCAAAGATTTTAGCTACAACACCAGCACCAACTGTACGGCCACCTTCGCGGATTGCGAAACGTAGACCTTCGTCCATTGCGATTGGAGCGATTAGCTCAACAGTCATTTGAACGTTGTCACCTGGCATTACCATTTCTACGCCTTCAGGTAGAGTGATATCGCCTGTTACGTCAGTTGTACGGAAGTAGAACTGTGGACGGTAACCCTTGAAGAAAGGAGTGTGACGGCCGCCTTCGTCTTTAGAAAGTACGTATACTTCAGACTCGAACTTAGTATGTGGGTTGATTGAACCTTTAGCAGAAAGTACTTGGCCACGTTCAACGTCATCACGCTTAGTACCACGTAGAAGTGCACCAACGTTCTCACCTGCACGACCTTCGTCAAGCAGTTTACGGAACATTTCAACACCAGTACAAGTAGTAAGAGTAGTTTCTTTGATACCAACGATTTCTACTTCGTCACCTACACGTAGGATACCGCGTTCGATACGACCAGTAACTACTGTACCACGACCTTGGATTGAGAATACATCTTCAATAGGAAGTAGGAACGGTAGATCAACAGCACGCTCTGGAAGTGGAATGTAAGAATCTAGTGCTTCTGCAAGCTCAACGATCTTGTCTTCCCACTGCTTTTCGCCGTTTAGAGCGCCAAGTGCAGAACCTTGAATTACTGGAAGGTCGTCTCCTGGGTATTCGTACTCAGAAAGAAGCTCACGAACTTCCATTTCTACTAGCTCAAGTAGCTCTTCGTCATCAACCATGTCACATTTGTTCATGAATACGATGATGTAAGGGATACCAACTTGACGACCAAGTAGGATGTGCTCACGAGTTTGTGGCATAGGGCCATCTGTAGCAGCAACAACTAGGATACCGCCGTCCATTTGAGCAGCACCAGTGATCATGTTTTTAACATAATCGGCGTGTCCAGGACAGTCTACGTGTGCGTAGTGACGTGCAGGAGTATCGTACTCAACGTGAGAAGTTGCGATTGTGATACCGCGCTCGCGCTCTTCTGGAGCGTTATCGATAGATGCGAAATCTTTAGCAACACCGCCGTACACTTTTGCAAGTGTAGTACAGATAGCAGCAGTTAGAGTTGTTTTACCGTGGTCAACGTGGCCGATAGTACCAACGTTTACGTGCGGTTTCGTACGTTCAAATTTTTCTTTAGACATGGGGTGTCCCTCTAGGTACGGATTAGGTGGCTTAAAATTAGACCACGCAACCAAAAAAATAGTTTTCTTTATTAAAGGATAAGAAGCTTTAGACTGGTGCTAATACCCAAAGTCGAACTAGGAGCCTCACCCTTATCAAGGGTGTGCTCTAACGACTGAGTTATATCAGCACACAAAATGAGTTGGAGCGTGCAGCGGGAATCGAACCCGCATCATCAGCTTGGAAGGCTGAGGTAATAGCCATTATACGATGCACGCAACACGTAACTCTGCTTGAGCTATTTAACCTTTAGAATATGGTGGAGGGAGACGGATTCGAACCATCGAAGGCAGTGCCGGCAGATTTACAGTCTGCTCCCTTTGGCCACTCGGGAACCCCTCCAAATTTTGAGCTTTCTCTCGCTTACCTTGTGGAAAGGGAGAAAGTGGTGCCGACTACCGGAATCGAACTGGTGACCTACTGATTACAAGTCAGTTGCTCTACCTACTGAGCTAAGTCGGCACAAGTGGGGCGCATTTTATTGAATGATTTTCCACCTTGCAATAGTAAATTGAAAAAAAATGAAAAATTATCTTATCAAGTTCCTATATACAGCTATTTAGCTCAAGGTTTCTGCCTTTAACCCGCATCTAATACAGGAAGATATTTTATTTATCTATCGCTTGATGTATTTTCCATGCACTTGTTTTGTTATCCACTATAGAGTTTTGTATGAGCCCATATATGTCATTCGACCGTGCACGTTGGTCTGAGCTAAGGAATTTAGTTCCGATGACACTTTCTGAAAGCGACTTAAAAGAGCTTCAAGGCATCAATGAAAAGCTCACAATGGAGGAAGCTGTAGAGATCTATCTACCGTTATCTCGTCTATTAAACCTCTATGTGGCAGCGAGACAGAATAGAAACTCAGTGCTTCATGAGTTTTTAGATAAGAAAGAGAAAGCGCCCCCTTTTGTCATTGGTATTGCCGGCAGTGTCGCGGTTGGCAAAAGTACAACCGCTCGTCTACTTAAGGCGCTGCTTTCTCGTTGGGAGAATCATCCCAAAGTCGAACTAGTCACCACAGATGGATTCTTATATCCGAATGAAGTTTTGGAAGAGAAAGGGTTGATGAGTAAGAAAGGGTTTCCTGAATCTTACGACATCAAGCGTTTGGTCAACTTTGTCTCTGATGTCAAAGCCTGCAAAAGAAATGTCACTGCACCAGTGTATTCACACCTGACTTATAACATTACCGATGATGTGAAGTGTGTAGACTTACCAGATGTGCTTATTATTGAAGGACTTAATGTCTTACAAAGTGGCATGAACTATCCGCATGAGCCACATAGAGTCTTTATTTCCGACTTCCTCGATTTTTCACTCTATGTTGATGCAAACAGCCAACAGATTAAAGAGTGGTACATTAATCGTTTTATGAAATTCCGTGATGGTGCGTTTACTAAACCAGGCTCTTACTTTAGCCATTACACTAAATTATCAAACCAGGCTGCATTAGACAAAGCTGAAGGAATCTGGAGTTCAATCAATGGGTTGAATTTAGAACAAAATATCCTTCCAACTCGAGAAAGGGCTCACCTCATCCTTCGTAAAGGTGGTGATCACATGGTTGAAGAAGTGTTACTAAGAAAATAGTAGCACCTTAATCCCCTTTTCTTAGGGATATTTCTCCACCGATATAGCTCTCAATACCATTCTCAGTCTTGAGTAGTACAGCCCCTTGTTCATTAATGCCCTGTACGGTTCCTTCAATTTCTCTAGGTCCAATAATAAGCCTTACGTTGCGACCTAAGAAATTATCTAGGCGATTCCAACGTTCAACAAAGTTCGACATCCCTTTCAATTCATAGTCGACCAGAGACTTGTCCCAAGCATTAATCAGAGCCTGTGTTAGTTGATTACGATCTGGTACTTTTCCATCACACACTTCTTTGAGAGAGGTCCATGGCTGGCCAATACCTGATGTTGCTGGGTCCATGGATAGGTTTAGCCCTAAACCAATCACAATATGAGCAGCACCACCAGATTGGCCTGATAGTTCCACGAGGATACCTGCAAGCTTCTTATCATTGTGGTAAAGGTCATTCGGCCATTTCAGCTTGACCCCTTCAACGCCCATCTCTTCCAAAGCTTCAACAACAGCAACACCAACTACAAGGCTTAACCCCATAGCGGCGGCCATACCTGCGTCAAGTCTCCAATACATTGAAAGATACAGATTCGCTCCAAATGGCGATACCCACTCTCGCCCACGACGACCACGACCCGCAGCTTGATATTCAGCAATGCAGACTGAACCCGACTCAAGGGTATTAGTACGCTCTAACAGGTATTGGTTTGTTGAACCTATGATAGGAACCAGCTCAAGAGAAGCATCATGACTCACAGCAGATAATCGTTCTTGGTCGAGCATGTCTAAGCGACTCGCTAGCTTATAACCCTTACCTTGCACTCGATAAATGTCCAAGCCCCACTCTTGAATACCTTTAATATGCTTGCTGATAGCCGCTCGCGATACACCGATCCGTTCACCGAGAGCTTCTCCAGAATGAAACTCACCATCGGCAAGGCATCTCAATAACGTAAGCTTAGTGCTGTGCTCTCTCATACCAACGCCTCCAAGACTCTATCTAAGTTTGTCTCGCTGTCTCGCCCCATGAAGCGAACTTCATGTTCTAATCGAATATCAAATTTATCCAAAACAGACTGGCGTACTCGCTCGGCTAACTTAATGACATCAACAGCAGAGGATTCGTCATAGTTGATAATAACCAACGCTTGGTTTGGATGAACTTGAGCACCGCCTTCAATTACACCTTTGAACTGACATTGATCAATGAGCCATCCAGCAGCAACTTTAATCATGTCATTGCTCTCATAACCAACAATGCTCGGGTATAGCAGCAGCAAGCGATCAAAATGATCTTTTGTGATCACTGGGTTTTTGAAGAAGCTCCCCGCATTACCTTGCACAGCAGGGTTTGGCAGCTTGCTTGAACGAATGGCACATACTTCATCAAATATAGTACGAGGAGAAAGAGTCTCGACAGGAAGGCTTTTTAACGGACCATAGTGATTACATGGCTTCCACTCTTTAGGTAATGCTAAGCCGATCGCAACAACAATAGCTTTACCATATAAAGCGTGTTTGAAAATAGAATCTCGATAACCAAAGAGACATTCCTCTTTGGTTAATCGCTTAACTGTATAAGTATCCAGGCAAAGAATATCGACATATTCACACACGTCTTGTAGTTCAACACCATACGCACCAATATTTTGAATAGGCGCTGAACCTGAACAGCCCGGTATCATTGCTAAGTTTTCTAGACCACCAAGTCCTTTACCAACACTCCACTCAACCAAGCTAGGCCAATCTTCACCACCGTGAACATGCAATAAGTGATGGCTATCTCTCTCGGTCAAAGTAATCCCCGTCAACTGATTCACAATGATCAGGCCCGCGAAATGCTCAGTAAAAAGCATGTTACTGCCCTTTCCCAGTATTAACTTAGGTAAGGCCGACCATTTAGAGTCTTTATAAACAGAAATCAGTTCTTCGATCGTTGTCACTTCAACCAACGCATCACACGTCTGATCGATAGAAAATGTATGAACATTTTTTAAACTAGCATTGAGATGGAATTGCATGATGATATTCAATTAACTTACACTGCAGCCATTCTACCGTAGATAAACAAGTGGCGCAGTGACTGAATGAACAATGTCATCATTACCCAATTAGACCCCGTAAAGGTTCCTCTCGTTAAACGTTTCTATAAAGAACACTACCCAACAGGAAAAGCTAATAAGAGTGAACTGATCTATTCATTATTACTGAATAACGATCTTTGCGGTGTTGTACGCTTTCGAACGATAGAAGAGAGTCGCTTGCTTACCGGTATGGCGATCTCAAAGCAGCATAGAGGCAAGCAATTAGGCTCCCAGCTTATGGAGTACTGCGCACAACATACACTGACAGAAAACGATTACTGCTTTGCATACGCTCATCTCATAAACTTTTATACACGACACCAATTCATACAAATAGACCCAAAACAACTACCTCATGGTTTAAGAGTTTTATACGATCGCTATTCGAATAGCGGAAAAGATCTCATTCCTATGCATTATCAGCAAAATTGTTAGAGAATGCCTCGATTATCTAGTATTTGATGCTATGCCTTTGGTAAAATTAAAGGTTCGCAATTTTGCATATTTTTAAGGTAAAACAGTCAATATGATTGCCAGTAGGAATCCATTCATACAGTTGCCAACCATAGCGCAGAATCCTGACAAGTTTGAAGTACTACTATCAGCGCAAGAGTTTCGAACTCGCTTACTTGATGAGATATCGCGCGCAACGACTCGTATTAGTTTAGTCGCTTTGTATCTTGAAGATGACGAGGCTGGCCGTGAGATCCTAACTGCCTTATATGAAGCAAAGCAAAAAACCCCAGAATTGGACGTGAGTGTTTGTGTCGACTGGCATAGAGCACAACGCGGACTAATTGGTGCAGAGTCTTCAGAAGGCAATGCAGCAATGTACAAAGAGTTTGATGAAAAGTATCAGTACTCAGTTCCTGTCTATGGCATCCCTGTTCGTGGTAAAGAGGTTTTCGGTGTATTGCATCTAAAAGGCTTTATTGTCGATGATAGCGTAATATACAGTGGCGCAAGCCTTAACAATATCTATCTAAATTACCATGACCGCTATCGCTTTGATCGCTACCATGTTTTAA
Organism: Vibrio sp. L3-7; assembly: GCF_963898195.1. Classification (NCBI taxonomy): domain Bacteria; kingdom Pseudomonadati; phylum Pseudomonadota; class Gammaproteobacteria; order Vibrionales; family Vibrionaceae; genus Vibrio; species Vibrio sp. L3-7. The sequence continues at coordinate 233,826 of NZ_CAWQUW010000074.1, forward strand.
ACAATGCAGCGCTTGCAGATTCAATGTTTGCTTATGTGCACGAACAAATGGTTGCAGATAGTGCTGTTTATGATTTAGCGGATAAGAACAAACCTGTTACCAAAGAACTAAAACCAGCCATTCGCCAGTTTCGTGCATCATTGGCAAGATCTCAATACCAATTCGATAATCAAGATGTTTCACCTGACCAAGTAGCCGTGACACCATTAGTCGGTATAGGTAAGAGGCGTAACCGCCTGAATCAGGGAATCAATCAACTTGTCGCTCAAGCTAAAGATGAAATCTTTATTTGTACGCCTTACTTCAACTTCCCACCGAGTTTAGCGAAAGAAGTAAAAAAAGCGCTTAGGCGTGGGGTAAAGGTCAGCATCGTTGTTGGGGATAAAACAGCGAACGATTTCTTTATCTCTCCTGAAGAAGAGTTTAAAACGATTGGTGGACTACCTTACCTTTACGAGTTGAACTTACGTCGTTTTGCTAAAGCAAATGAAGCCCATATTGCCAGTCGCAATCTATCTATTCGACTTTGGCAGCACGACTCTAATAGCTTCCATCTCAAGGGTATCTGGGTCGATAAGCGTTATATGTTGCTAACAGGAAATAACCTAAATCCTCGAGCTTGGAAACTGGATCTAGAGAATGGTATTTTTATTCAAGATAACTACCACCATCTAACCGATAAATTCCAAGTTGAGGTCGATAATATTCTTCAACATACTCAGCTTATATGTACTTACAAGCAGTTAGATAAGATAGATAGCTACCCAATAGAAGTACAAAAGCTGCTTCGAAAAATCACTCGTGTAAAAGCAGACAGAGTGCTCAAACAAATACTGTAGCAAATCATTTTACAACGTGATTTATCAACGCCTAGCAACGCTAGGCGTTTTTATATCTGCCAAACGTAGATTAACAAACAATTGAACAAAACCCTTCAAAAGCACTTAGGGCGAAAGAGAATAGTAAGATGTTTTTGCTCTAAAACCTTTGTCTTTGTGTATCACAAATAATACGAACATAAAAACAATAGCCAATTAAACAGTGGAAGAGTTAGAAACCCAATACCTAGTCAGAGCTAAACAAACAGGCCCCGTTATTCTTACAAGTTTTTCTGATACATGATGGCATGGTGTTATTTGCCGTTTCAGACTTTGCTCTTTTTGATTCCTATACGTAAAGATAATGCTAAACCTTTTAGGAATCCGTCAAATATCGGCCTAGAAACGACGAAAGCCTGGTCGTCAGACTAGGCTTTCTAATATGTTCCGGTATAGCGGGAGCGTTTCATGCAGGGCCGATAAATGAGGACAACATCTCTATGGAACTCATTCAGCAAAAAACAAAACACTTTTCTTGAGATGTAAAAAAGCCCTGCTATTTCTAGCAGGGCTTTTCTAATAAGTGGCGGAGTGGACGGGACTCGAACCCGCGACCCCCGGCGTGACAGGCCGGTATTCTAACCAACTGAACTACCACTCCGCAGTGGTCAACTCACTAAGTGAGCGTCCATATCCCCAGGTCGG